>JBLHIE010000011.1:0-33585 GCA_047614925.1 Arenicella sp. | reverse complement strand
CTTTGTCTGCTTTTCTATCAGATAAACCATCTGCAATTGCATCAGTTACAAAAGATAATACAACGTCAATAGACTTTGATGCATCATCATTTGCAGGAATTACGTAGTCTACTTGTCTTGGATCAGAGTTTGTATCTACCATTGCAAAAATTGGAATATTTAATTTTTGAGCTTCTGCTACAGCAATGTGTTCTTTTTTGATATCAACGATAAACAATGCACCAGGTAAACGCGTCATGTCTGAAATAGAACCTAAATTCTTTTCTAACTTCTCTCTCTGACGATTGATTTGTAATTTTTCTCTTTTAGACAATGCGTCGAAAGAACCATCTGTTTTCATTCTATCAATTAAAGCCATTTTCTTAACCGCTTTTCTAATAGTAACGAAGTTGGTTAACATTCCACCAGGCCATCTTTCAGTAATATAAGGCATGCTAATTGCTTTTGCTTTTTCTGCAACAATATCTTTCGCTTGCTTTTTTGTAGCTACAAATAAAATTTTACGTCCAGAGTTTGCAATCTTTTTTAAAGCTTCTGAAGTTTCTTCTATTTTTGCTGCTGTTTTATACAAATCAATGATGTGAACACCATTTCTTTCTGTATAAATATAAGGAGCCATGTTTGGGTTCCATTTTCTAGTAAGGTGTCCAAAATGCACACCATTGTTTAATAACTCTTGAATGTTTACGTTTGCCATTTTTAAATGTGTTTACTTTCTGTTTTGAAATCAATAGTTAGGTAGTCTTTCGAGTCTTAACTATTTAGATGCTAAACTGTTTAATATTAATTTTGTGTAATAATAACAGTTCTCGATATCATAAAGTGCAGTATAAATTCTGCACAAATATTAACGTTTCGAGAATTGGAATTTTTTACGTGCTTTCTTCTGACCAAATTTCTTACGTTCAACCATTCTTGGATCACGTGTTAATAAACCTTCTGGCTTCAAGATAAGTCTGTGATCTGCATCGATATGAACCAATGCTCTTGTGATTGCTAAACGAATCGCTTCTGCTTGTCCTGTTATTCCTCCACCGTAAACATTCACTTTAATGTCGTAAGACGCTAAGTTTTCTGTTAACATTAATGGCTGTTGTACTTTATACTGTAAAGTACCTGTTGTGAAATAATTTTTAAAGTCTTTTTTGTTTACAATAATTTCTCCTTTACCTTCTGAAAGATAAATACGAGCAACTGCTGTTTTTCTTCTACCTATTTTGTGTACTATATCCATTATAAAAGATCGTTAAGGTTAATAGCTTTAGGTTCTTGACCTGCTTGTTTGTGCTCAGTACCTGCATAAACATACAAGTTTCTGAATAGCGCTGCCCCCAAAATATTTTTTGGTAACATTCCTTTTACTGCTTTTTCGATTAATCTTGTAGGATCTTTCTCAAACATTTCTGTTGCAGTTAATGATCTTTGTCCTCCTGGATAACCCGTGTGACGGATGTAAGATTTCTCTTTCCATTTGTTTCCAGATAATACAATTTTTTCTGCGTTGATGATAACCACGTTGTCTCCACAATCTACGTGAGGAGTAAAGTTTGGTTTGTACTTACCTCTAATTAGCTTTGCTACTATAGAAGATAGACGACCCAACGTTTGCCCGTCCGCATCAACTAAAACCCACTCCTTGTTTACGGTAGCGCTGTTTGCTGATACTGTTTTGTAACTTAATGTGTTCATAATTACACTATTAGTTTTTGTAAATTAAAATAATTCATTTTCCTTAAAAAAGGAGTGCAAATGTAGTGCTATTTATTTGATTGACAAATAGTGTTTTAGGATATTTTGTCAACTTTTTAAGCATTCAAAAATACCTTTTAAATTTAACACAACCTTAAGAAAACGTTAAGAGAATAGATGGGTACTTTTGTATGTTCATTTTAGCCAATTTTAACGGCTGTTTTTAATGATAAAGTTAACATACAAAGCAATGAAAATTTTTACCCCAGTACTTATATTTAGCCTGTTTTTTTCGCTTCACAGTACCGCACAAGAGATACCAGTAAACAAAACTATAAAAAGAATTTATACGACTAAGAAATTGGTAAAGACGCCCGTTATAGACGGTAAAATTTCTGAAGACGCTTGGGATGTAGTAGACTGGTCTTCAAATTTTGTAGAAAAAGAGCCAAATGAGGGTAGAGAACCAACCTATCAAACAAAGTTTAAAGTAATGTATGATGCTAAGTACTTATACATTGCCTTAAGAGCTTTAGATGATAATCCAAAATTAATTCAACAAAGGTTAACCAGAAGAGATGGTTTTGCTGGTGATAGGATAAATGTATTTATAGATAGTTACCATGATAAAAGGACGGCTTTTGTTTTTACAACGACTGCCGCAGGTGTAAAGGGAGAGGAAATTGTGACTGGTAACGGAGAAGATTTCGACTCAAGTTATAATCCGATTTGGTATACAAACGCAAATGTAGATGATAAGGGTTGGACGGCAGAAATGAAAATTCCGTTAAGTCAATTGCGTTTTGGAAATGCAAAAGAGCAAATTTGGGGTTTTAACGTAAGCCGAAGTCTTTTTAGAAAAAATGAAAGTTCTCTTTGGCAACGAATACCAAATGCCCAAGCAGGTGTTATAAGTGAAGCCGGAGAATTGCATGGTTTGGTAGATTTAAAATTACAAAAACAATTAGAAATTCAGCCTTTTACAGTATTTCAATACGATTCTTATCCTAAGGAAGGAAACAATCCCTATAGAGATGGAAGCGACTTTAAAGTCAATGCGGGTTTAGATGCCAAAATAGGAATTACCAATGATTTGACTTTAGACTTAACTATTAATCCAGATTTCGGACAAGTAGAGGCAGATCCTGGAACGATTGCATTAGACGGATTTCAGATTTTCTTTAAAGAACAAAGACCGTTTTTTGTGGAAAATAAAAATATTTTTGATTTCGAATTTGCAAACGGAAGGGACAATCTTTTTTATAGCAGAAGAATTGGTAGAAATCCGCACAGGAACGTAAGTGCAGCCAATGGCGAGTTTGCAGATGTTCCGAAAAATTCAACCATTTTAGGAGCGGCAAAATTCTCTGGGAAAACTAAAAATGGTTGGTCTGTTGGTGTTTTAGAAAGTGTTACTTCCAATGAATTTGCAGAAATAAAACAAACAGATGGCCATACAAGAGAAGAAATTGTAGAGCCTTTAACAAATTATTTTGTTGCCAGAGCTCAGAAAGATTTCAATGAACGAAATTCTTATATTGGCGGAATTTTCACGGCAACCAACAGAAATTTAGATGGTAATTTCTCTGAACTGCACACAGCAGCATATACTGGTGGAATCGATTTTAGACACACTTGGCGCAATAGAGATTTCTTTATTGATGGAAATTCGATTATTAGTCATGTGAAAGGAAGTGCAAAAGCTATTGAAAAAACACAACGTTCTATCGCAAGATTATTCCAAAGAGTAGATGCAGATCATGTAAATGTAGATGCACGAAGAACTTCTTTGACAGGAACAGGAGGTAAAATTAATATAGGAAAACAAGGTGGTGGAAATTGGCGATATAACGGTGGTCTTATCTGGCGTTCTCCAGAGTTAGAATTAAATGATGTGGGCTTTTTGCGTCAAACAGATGAAGTGATTCAGTCTGCAGAAATAAATTACTTATGGCAAGTTCCCACAAAAATATACAGAGAAATTCGGTTGAGTTTAGAACAGTTTTCAGGTTTTGATTTTCAAGGAAACCAAAATAATTTAGAGTACAAGTTGCAAGCAAGAATAAATTGGATAAACAATTGGACTACAAGTACGGGTCTTGGTCACAATCCTATATCTTATGAAAATGCCTATTTGAGAGGTGGCCCACGATGGCGCTTTGCGGACAAAGATTTTGTTTACTTGTACCTTAGTTCTGACAGTACTAAAAAGGTTAGTTTTACTGCAGGCTATGTACATAGTAAAACAGAAGAAAATGTAAATAATTTAAGCAAATATGTTTTCAGAATGAATTACCAGCCTTTTGATGCCTTTAGTATGTCTTTAAATACAGAATTAGTAAAATCGATAGATAAAACACAATACATCGCAACATCAGATTTTGGTACCGAGAAAAGATATATTTTAGGAAAGATAAACAACCAAAACTTTTCTACAACTTTGCGATTAAACTACAGTTTAAATCCTAATTTTTCTGTACAGTTTTATGGGCAGCCTTTTATTTCTAGAGGTAGGTATTCTGATTTTAATTTTGTAGATAATCCTACAGCAAGTACCTTTAGTGAGCGCGTAAATTTATACGAACAAGAACAGATTTCGTTTGGCGCAGATGCCAACGGAAATGAAGTCTTTTTCGTAGATGAAAACTTAGACAGTATAACGGATTACTCGTTTAGAAAACCAGATTTCTCTTTTGTGCAATTGCAGACAAACTTAGTAGTGCGTTGGGAATACATTCCAGGTTCTGAACTATTTTTTGTTTGGGCAAGAGGTTCTAATGGTTCGCAAGACGTGAATGATTCTTTAACGGATAGTGTACGTAATCAGGTTTTTGATGTTCCTGCAAACGATACTTTTTTAGTAAAGGCAACTTATCGCTTTGTGAGATAATTTATTTGAAAGTTGCGCGTTGCAATCGGTCATTTATAGATTTTCCTAAGCCAAATTCAGAAAAACGTTCTGCAATGATAATGTCTAGATTTTTAGTGTCTAGCTCATGCATTGCGTCATATAATCTAGCAGCAGCTTCTTGCAAAGAGCCTTCTCTAGATAAAATTATTTCAGTGATATTTTCGTCATTTAAAGAAGATTTAAAAACTAGGACACCAATTTTTTTTTCGGAATGTTTTTTAACTTCCGCAGCAACATCTGCAACTAAAAGGGTACTTGTTTGAGGTGCATAATGTCTTGCCAACATTCCTGGGGCATTTGGGCTTTCTTCCTTTTTATTTTTGATTAAAACCTTACCAACTACCGCTTCAATATCTTCTATGGGCAAAGCGCCTAATCTATAGATTATAGGTGCATCATTCTCAAAACCGATGATGGTAGATTCAATTCCGTTTGCACAAGAACCACCATCTAAAACCATCTGAATATCATTTTTAAAGTAGTTCTCTACATGTGTTGGTTTTGTAGGGCTAATACTTCCAAAAGGATTTGCACTTGGCGCAGCCAAAGGGAAAGGCAATTGCTTTAACAGTTCTAAAGTTACCGGATGATTTGGTACACGAACCGCAACCGTGTCTTTTCCTGCGGTAATTAAATCAGGAATTTTGTTGCTCTTTTTTAAAACCAAAGTCAGAGAACCTGGCCAAAAGGCAGTCGCTAATAATTTTGCTTTTTCAGGAACATGCGTTACAAGATCACTTAAAGAAGCTATAGAAGGAATGTGCACAATTAAAGGATTAAAAAATGGACGCTTCTTCGTAGAGAAAATACTTTTAATTGCCTTTTCGCTAAAAATATTTCCTGCCAAACCATAAACCGTCTCTGTTGGTATTGCTACCAATTCCTCGTCAGTTAATAATGCTACTGCTTTTTGTATGTCTTTAGAAATAATGCTCATCATGATTGCAAAATTACATATTAATTTCATTATTTGTAATTTTTGAGAAGAAACTTAAAGCGGAATAGTTATTGCTAGGTTTGACAATATAAAAGCTACCTATGAAAAGAATAGTACTTGTCTTAATTGCTGTTTTGATGTATCAATATTCTAGCTCTCAAGAAAAATTAGGACGTCCTTTTTTTACGGGTGATGTAAATTTCACTTTAGGGATTAATGAAGACTATCAAATTGGTGCTGACGATGATAACGGGCCATTAATTGTTCCGTCAGCATTGTTTTTTAGAGTTGGATTTGGATATGAGTTCAGAAAAAGAATAGCAGTAGCTTTTAACTCTGGGTATGATTTGCATTGGAATTATGACATCAAAGCTTTTCCGACCTACGGAAGTTTAAAATATAATATCTCAGAACAAGATGATAGCGCCCACTTTTTGGAAGTACGATATGGTAAAATGTGGACACCCTCTTCCAACTATCCAGATGGAAATTACTACGGCATTGGTTTAGGAATTCAAGCTGGTGGAGAAGAAAGGTGGAATACTACCTTTAGAATTGATTTTCATAGAAAAGGGATTATTGGTTTTAAAAACAATAGATTAGACAGTGTTTCTTTTGGGATTGGGTTTTCTTTTTTTTAATCGAATTTTAAACCTCTTTATTCGGCAGCGTATTTGCCTCGTATTTATTATGAATGGTTATGATAGCCAATCCGAAGAGCACAGCTACCACAATTAATATGGTACTAATTAAGCCATTTACACCAAAAGACATTCTTATTAAAATTGTTGAAATAACAAAGCCAGAGTTTCTAATAATTTTATGAAACTGATCTGTATAAAAAAAGGAAATTAGGAGCAGTACCACATCTACTAAAATTAATACGGTAAAAAATTCATCAAAAAACAAGTTGTTAATACTCTCAAATGTTGGCAATGTGTTCGATATTTTAACAATTCCTGTAGACCAATCGATAAGTGTGTAAAGGGCCATGATAAAAAATAATGGAAGCAGGATAATGGCTATTAATTTTTTATTTTTCACAAATTTCTCAATCACAGGTTTAATTGTTCCCTGTAAGATTAATTTTTTATTTTCTTGCTTTTGAAACAGGTAGATTAAATAAAAGAGTAAAATAGAAGCAATAAGGTCATAAGTAAATTGCAAATCGCCTTTAATTTCGAACCAATTTTCTGTGAGCTCTAAAGCAGATAAATCTTTAAATAATTTACGAATAATTATAAGGGTTATAATTTCGTATTGTTTGGTAATGTAGGTTGTAAAAGACTTTGGTAAGTAGTAAATTAAAAGATATACTTCATAAATTAAAATAAAAGAAAACGGTGTATAAGCCGCAGAAATAGGGTTTTTTAAAAGTTCTGAATTTGAAGGTAAATCTATAAAACCGAATTTAATTAAATAGATAATTGCCAAATGAATGAAAAAACTAACAATTGCTAATTTAAGAATGATCTTCTCAGTTTTTCCACGGGTAACGTCTGAAAGAAGTTTATCGAAGATAAAAGGTACTATTTCTTTTCTGTGTATCATTTTTGTGCGTTTTACAACAAAAGTAATAAATTGTATTTATTACAAATTCAAAATTCTTAATAAAAGTAAAACTACAATAATTTAGAAACAAACTAAATTAGAGTAAAAAGAAAAACACCATATGCTCAAATTACTTATTCCGCAACCAAACTAGCGCTCGGAGAAAATAATAAATCTGTAGGATTGTCTATATCATATAAATATTGAAAGCTTCTAGATTCTTTTTTACAGAAAGGAGCTAACAGTTTTACCATGTTTTTAAAGCCTTCTAAAGTTAAAACACAAAAGAAAGTTTCGTTGTCTTTTGTAATAATTCCTTCATCAGATTTAAACAGCCCAAAAATTAAATTGCAGTTTCTAGGTGTTATAAAATCGACTTCAGACAGGTCTAGTTTTTGTTTTTTATCAATAACGGTGTCTTTTAACACCTCTCTAAATTGAATGGCTTCTGCTTTGTTAAAGTTGTACAATCGAACAACATTTTCGCCCAGGCCATTTATATTTTCTATATAATCTAATTCCATTTCTTCTAGTGTGCTTGTAACCAATTTTCCCCAATACCAACTTCAACATCCAACGGTACACTCATTTTAAAAGCATTTTCCATTTCGTACTTAATAATCGGTCTAATAATTTCTAACTCGTCTTTATGCGCATCAAAAACCAATTCATCATGCACTTGCAAGAGCATTTTAGACTTAAAACCTTCTTTTTCGAAACGGTTATGAATATGAATCATTGCTAGTTTTATAATATCTGCAGCAGAACCCTGTATGGGCGCATTTACAGCATTTCTTTCTGCACCACTTCTAACCATTGAATTTCTAGAATTGATGTCTTTTAAATACCTACGTCTGTTTAAAACGGTTTCTACATACCCGTGTTCTCTGGCAAAATCTACTTGCGCAGACATGTATGCTTTCAACTTCGGATAGGTTTCATAATACGTATCAATCAACTCTTTGGCTTCGCTTCTCGATAAATTAGTTTGGTTGCTTAAACCAAATGCAGAAACGCCATACACGATTCCGAAATTAACCGTTTTGGCATTGCTACGTTGTTCACGCGTTACCTCTTCTAAAGGAACGTTAAATACTTTTGCAGCGGTAGAAGCATGAATGTCTTCTCCGTTTTTAAAAGCTTCCATCATGTTTTCTTCTTCACTTAAAGCCGCAATAATTCGCAATTCTATTTGAGAATAATCTGCCGCTAATAACACATAATTTTCATCTCGTGGAATAAAAGATTTTCGAACTTCTTTACCGCGTTCTGTTCTAATGGGTATGTTCTGTAAATTAGGATTGTTAGAACTCAACCTTCCTGTTGCTGCAACGGCTTGCATATACTGCGTATGAATTCTTCCCGTTTTTGGATTCACTTCATTCGGTAAAGCGTCTACATATGTACTTTGTAATTTTTTATATTGCCTATAATCTTGAATGTCTTTGATAATTTCATGGTCTTTTGCCAAGAAAGATAAAATATCTTCTCCGGTTGCATATTGGCCAGTTTTTGTCTTTTTAGGTTTTTTCACCAATTCCATTTTCTCGAACAACACAATTCCTAATTGTTTTGGTGAAGCAATATTAAATTCTTCTCCTGCTTGTTGATAAATATTTTTTTCTAAACGGTTGATGTCTTCTGTTAAGGTAACAGAAAGCTGCTTTAGAAAATCAGTATTGATGTTAATTCCCTCAATTTCCATGGCGGTTAAAACCGAAACCAACGGCAATTCAATTTCATTAAAAAGTTTGGTTACGTTTCCACTTTCTAGCTCGCCAGTAAAAAGCTGTTTCAATTGAAAGGTAATATCTGCGTCTTCAACCGCATATTCTGTCTGCTCTGCAATAGGAACTACACGCATAGAAAGCTGGTTTTTTCCTTTTTTACCAATGAGTTCTGAAATAGAAACTGGCTGATAATTTAAATAGGTTTCTGCCAATATATCCATGTTATGACGCATGTCTGGATTGATCAAATAATGCGCAATCATGGTATCAAATAACTTTCCTTTTACAGGCATTTCATAGTTTGATAAAACCTTGATATCATATTTTAAATTATGACCAACTTTTTCAATATTACTTTCAAAAAAGGGTCTAAACTCTTCTAAAATATCTTTTGTTTCTGCTTGGTCTTCTGGAAAGGAAACATAATACCCTTTGCCTATTTCGTACGAAAAAGAAATTCCGATCAATTCAACTTCTAGGGCTTTTAGACCGGTTGTTTCTGTATCAAAACAAACTGAAGTTTGTTCCATTAATTTTCGAAGCAATAGTTTTCTTGAGAAAGGCGAAGCAATGTGTTGGTAAAAATGATTCGTAGTTGCAATAGTTTTAAATCCGGATGCAACTTCCAATTCAGAAACACTTCCAGTTCCAGGAGCCGCAAATAAATCGAATTGTCCTTCTGAGATAGGTGTTACTTTCTTGGGCGTTGCCGTTGTTTTTTCTTCCGAAGTACCTGCTGTCAAATTCACCTTTTCAGCACTTTCAATTGCAAATGTTTTAGTAAAATTGGTTAATAGATTTCTAAACTCTAGTTCGCTAAAAAGTTCGGTTACTTTTTCGATATCTGGTTGGTCTAGCTCAAAGTCTTTCGCATTAAAAGTTACCGGAACATCTAGCATAATGGTTGCTAATTTCTTAGAAAGCACCCCTAAATCTTTTGCTGCTTCTACCTTCTCTTTCATTTTTCCTTTGAGCTCATGGGTGTTTGCTAGCAAGTTTTCCATAGAACCGTAGGTGGCTAAAAACTTCTTTGCTGTTTTTTCCCCAACACCAGGTAAACCTGGAATGTTATCGGCAGAATCGCCCATCATTCCTAAAAAATCGATGACTTGTAAAGGGTCTGTTACGCCAAATTTTTCTTGTACTTCTGGCACTCCCCAAATATCATAACCACCACCAAAACGTGGTTTATACATAAAAATATTGTCAGAAACCAGTTGCGCAAAATCCTTGTCTGGTGTTACCATAAAGGTTTTGTAGCCTTCTTTCTCTGCTTGTTTAGAAAGGGTTCCAATAACATCATCTGCTTCAAAACCGGCTTTTACCATAATAGGAATATGCATGGCTTTTAAAATCTCTTGAATATAAGGTACCGCAATTTTAATAGCTTCTGGGGTTTCGTCTCTATTTGCTTTGTATGCTTCAAACATTTCTACGCGGTCCACACTTCCGCCTTTGTCAAAACAAACTGCCAAATGATCTGGTCTTTCACGTTTAATTACATCTAAAAGCGAGTTCATAAAACCCATAATTGCAGACGTATCTAAACCTTTAGAGTTAATTTGTGGGTTTTTAATAAAAGCATAATATCCTCTAAAAATCAATGCAAAAGCATCAACTAAAAAAACTCTTTTTTGATCTGACATATTAGTTTTGTAATCTATTTGTGGATGATTTTTTTTGAGAATGAGTGAAAACTATGCAACACTACAGACGCTGCAGTAAAGCTACAAAACTTTAACATGCTATTAAAATTCATTCGGAATTATAACAGTTATCTTTGATAAATTTTTTAAATAGAATTGTTTTATGAAGATAGCAATAAGGTTAATTATCTTATTTGTCATTATCGGTTTGTTAGAAGTTTATGCTTTTCAGGCTGTAAAGACCATCACTAAAAGTAAAGTCATTAGATATTCTTGGTTGTTTGTTAGTATGGCTGTTTATGTAAATTTTGCATATGTTGCTTTAACTTACGATAGAAGTCAGGGTCAGACACCACAATTTCAAATGGCAATGGGCGCATTGCTAACTGTTTTAATACCGAAATTGGTAGTGCTTATTTTTATGTTTGGGGAAGATATGTATAGATGGATTTTAAAATTACTTTCTGCAATTACTTCAGGAAATACGATGCCTTTAGCAGGTAGAAGAAAGTTTATTTCTCAAATAGGTTTGGGGTTAGCGGCAATACCATTTGTGTCTTTTATCTACGGAATTGTGCAGGGAAAGTATAATTATAAAGTATTAAAATATCAGTTAACCTTTAAAGATTTACCGGTAGCTTTTGATGGTTTTACAATCACACAAATTTCAGACATTCATTCTGGAAGTTTTACCAATAAAGAAAAAATACAATATGGTGTCGATTTAATCAATGAACAAAAATCTGATATTATGTTATTTACAGGAGATATTGTAAATAACAAAGCAGATGAAATGGATGATTGGATAAACGTTTTTGATAAATTAAAAGCAAAAGAAGGCAAATACTCCATTCTTGGGAATCATGATTATGGCGATTATATGGATTGGGACAATCCGCAAGATAAAATAGATAATTTTCAGAAAGTAAAAGATATTCATAAAAAAATAGGGTTCGATTTGTTGTTAGATGAGCACCGTTACTTAGAAAAAGACGGCCAAAAGATTGCGCTTTTAGGTGTAGAAAATTGGGGAAAAGGATTCAATCAAGCAGGAGATTTACAACGCGCGGCCGCGGGTATTCAAAAAGAAGATTTTAAAATATTAATGTCTCATGATCCAAGTCATTGGGAAGAGAAGGTAAAACAAGATCCTTTCAATTACCAACTTACCTTAAGCGGACACACGCATGGCTTGCAAATGGGTATTGAAATTCCGGGCTGGTTTAAATGGAGCCCGTCTAAATATGTTTACAAACAATGGGCAGGCTTATACAAAGAAGCGGGTAGAGTTATCAACGTCAACAGAGGTTTTGGGTATCATGCATTTCCTGGTAGAGTAGGTATTTGGCCAGAAATAACGGTGATAGAATTGAAAAAGAGTTGACAGTCAGTGTATTAAAATAGATTGGTTATCTTTGTGAACGGATTATCGAATAATGAATGCGTTTTTTCGTGCTACATAAACTTGTGTTATGCCAAAATTTGGAGAATTAATTAGTTTTCAAAAACCAGTTCTTATAGACTTTTATGCAGACTATGGAGATTTAGAAAATACCATAGAAATGCTAAGAAGTGTTGCAGCAGGTCTAGGAGAAAGTGCGAAAGTAATTAAAATAGACATTACTAAAAATGAAATGCTGGCAGACGCTTTGCGAGTTAAAGGAAATCCAACCTTTATGATTTATAAAGATGGAGAAATGAAATGGCGCCAGACAGGAGATCAAGAAGCTAGTACTTTAATTGATTTGGTAAAAAAATACGTATAAACTTCTAAATTGCTTTAAAATAAACCTCAATTTTCAGATGCTTTTATACTGATGTGAAATAGGATAATGCTTTATTTTTAGTATACTTATAGAAAAACGCCAACTATATTTAGAGAAAAACCTCACGATATTATTTGGCGTTTTTGGCATACAAAACTTCAATATTTTAGTACCATTTACTCCTCTAGAAAATCTAAATTAGTCGGTTCTTCATCTGGTATTAAATACTCAAAAAGTTTCACAGTATTCATAAAATCTGTTTGAATTTTAGAAACAAAATCTTTGTCTGTATTTCCTTGTTCTACTTGATCTATCAAGTTTTTAAACATGTATAGTGAGGTGTCTATTTCATCAAAAACAAGGTCACTATCATTTTTATTGAAAGTACTTAACCACGTTAATTTTTCTGTAATTAAACGTGTTAATGTAGTGGTTACCTGTTTTGCTTTTTCATTTTCACCCAATTTAAAATACATTTCAGGATACCCTAAAGACAGGCTGTAATGGTCAAATTTTTCTATAGGTAGCTTCTCTAAAGACAAATCTAAAACTTCAACAGCTTTTAAAGTATCGCCCTCTTTTGCAAAGGCGTCAGACAAACGCATGAGACTATTTCTCAAAGAAATGGCATTTCTTTTCGTTTGCTCATCTAGATATATTTTGTTGCTGTTAATGTTTCTCCATTCTAATTTTTTGATGTTTGCATACATTTTCTCAGCATCTATTCTACCAATATCAAACAAGCTCACTTCTCTTGCTCTGCCGCTTCCATCAATGTATTTTGCGGGTGTTTTTATAGGTACTAATTTAAAAGCCAAACCATCTAATTGCAAATAGTCTTTTAACCAAATGTACTCTTCATCTGCATTTGCGCCACCTGTAAAATAAATAGGGCGTTTCCAATCGTTATTCGCTAAAATATCGAGCATTAAAATACGATTTTTAGTAATTCCTCTATCGTCAATAGTAATGTCTATATAGTCTACAATTTTGTCTGCATCTTTTTGAGCAACAACACCACTTTTTAAAACATTCTCCCTGTTCACAGGAATTCGAATGCGGTTTGTTGGATAGAATTTTTCCTTAATATTTTGCTCCTCATCAATATAATAAGTAGCATCACTGTCTGAAGAAATCCAACGCATAAAATCTTTAATGCCAATTACAGTATCTTTAAACCGTGGGTGTTCTATGTGGTATGCAATGTCTAAACTTCCGTATTTATATTGTTCGTGTTTTAATTGAGACGGAATAGGAGGTGCGTCATACGTTGTGCGTTTCATCTGATCTATGTACCAATCTGTTGCAAATAAACTCGTGTTTACCAACTTTAAATCGGTTCTAATACCTTCTACCTCTTGCATGTACCAAAGCGGAAATGTATCATTGTCTCCAATGGTAAACATGATGGCATTTTCATCACAACTTTCTAAATATGCTTGTGCATTTAAACGTGTGGTGTATCTATTAGACCGGTCATGATCATCCCAGTTCTCAGAAGCCATTAATGCGGGTACTGCTAACAAAGAAACTACAGAGATTGCAATAGCAATTATTTTTTTATTTGCAAAAGTCTTTAAATATTCATAAAGTGCTAGGACTCCAAAACCAATCCAGATGGCAAAAATATAGAAACTACCCACAATTGCATAATCTCGTTCTCTGGGCTCAAAAGGCTTTGGATTTGTGTAAAAAATAATAGCAAAACCAGTAAAAGCAAAGAATAGAAAGAGCGTAAAGAAATTGTTTTTATCCCATTTAATTTGAAAAAACAACCCAACAAGGCCTAATATCAGCGGTAAAAAATAGTATTTATTACGACCTTTATTCTCTAATATTTGGCTAGAAAGTTTTTGCTGAGAACCCAATCTCATTTCATCTAAGGCATCAATTCCGCTAATCCAGTTTCCGTTAAAAATATCTAACCTTCCTTGAATATCATTTTGTCTACCTGCAAAATTCCACATAAAATAACGCCCATACATATAGCCAAATTGGTAGCTAAACATAAATTTTAGATTTTCACCAAAAGTGGGCCTTCTTTTACTATTTGCTGGAATACCAGCAATGCTTTTGTACATTCCTTCTGCTGCAGGATTGACCATTCTTGGTATGAATCCTTTGTGCTTATCTGAATAATTAGGAATTACGTTTTTATATTTATTTACAATAACATATGCACCATTTTTCTGTTCATATTTTGGCTTATCATCTCTGTACGGCTGCTTTGCATCTTGTGTTCTTTCGAAGGTATTGGAATAATACGTGTCATAAAAAACATTAGCATCTCCATATTGTTCACGCTCATAATAGGCTAATAATTCACGTGCGCTAGATGGGTTGTTTTCATTAATAGTTGTGTTTGCATTGGCTCTAATTGGCAACATCATCCAAGAAGAAAAACCAATCATAATAAAAAGTACAGACAATATTAAAGTGTTTGTATGTACTTTATTGTGTTTTCTAGTATATCTTAAACCGAAGAAGAAAAGCGCTACTAAAATTAAGGCAGCGATAATACTTCCAGAATTAAAAGGCAAACCAATGGTGTTTATGAAAAATAATTCTGATGCACTAAAGAATTTTAGTGTGAAAGGGAATAAAAACTTAAAGACAAAAGCCAAAACTAAAACGGACAAAATAGTCGCAATGGCCGTAGTTTTTAAATTTATTTTTTTATAAGTTTTAAAGAAATACAACATTACAATTGCCGGAATTACCAGCAAAGAAAGTATGTGAACGCCAAAAGATAAGCCTACCACAAAACTTATAAGAATCAACCATTTGTTACCTCTTGGGGTATGTAACTCACTTTCCCACTTTAAACCGAGCCAAAATAAGATGGCCATTAAAAATGAAGACATTGCATATACTTCACCTTCTACCGCACTAAACCAAAAACTGTCTGAAAACGTGTATGCTAAAGACCCAACAATACTACTTCCTAAAATAGCGATATAGCTACCTTCTGTAATTTTACCTGTTTTTAGTGCTAGTTTTTCAGCGAGGTTGCTAATTGTCCAGAACATAAATAAGATGGTAAAGGCACTTGCTAAAGCAGACATGAAGTTTACCATTTTAGCAATTTCTGAACTCTCTGAAGTAAACATTGCAAAAAAGGCACCTAACATTTGAAATAAAGGCGCTCCTGGTGGATGGCCAACTTCTAGTTTTACCGAAGTAGCAATATATTCTCCAACATCCCAAGCACTAACGGTAGGTTCTATGGTTAAAGAATAAGTTATTAAAGCAATTATAAACGTACACCATCCTAAAAGAAGGTTCCATTTTTTAAATTTTGCTGTTGTCATAAGGATTGCATAATAATGTGTGGGCGAATTTAACAATAAATATGAAGAAACAGCTTGTTTAGTCTTCATTTGCATGGGTAAACCCTCATAAAAGTTTGTTAAAGAAAAAATTTATTTAAAAATGTTTGTGCATTTAAAAGAATAGATTAAATTTGCATCCGCTAAGCAGTATTGGCCTATGGTGTAATTGGTAACACACCGGTTTTTGGTACCGACATTCAAGGTTCGAGTCCTTGTAGGCCAACAAAAAACTCCTAACAATTTAAATTGTTAGGAGTTTTTACTTTTATAAAAGTTTGTTTTTTTTATTTCACTAAGAAAGCCTTCAAATCTTGATAGTTAGCTACTTTTATAGCAACCTTTTTATTATTGATTACTTTCTGAATCTGTGCTGGAATTGCTACTTTAACAGGCAATGTTTTTTCTACAACATCTAAAAACTTTACTGGATGTGCCGTTTCTAGAAAAACACCAAATTCGTTTGCTGCCAATCCGTGTTTTTTCAAACCTAAATACCCAACCGCACCGTGAGGCTCTGCAATATATCCAGAATTACTGTAGATTTTCTTCATGGTTGCTCGCGTTTCATCATCTGAGAAACTATGCGAAGAAAAAGTACCTTTTAGCAATTCTAAATCGTTGTTAAATAATTCTCTAATGCGTATAAAATTACTAGGGTTCCCAACATCCATTGCGTTAGAAATTGTTGCTTTAGAGGGTTTAGGATTGTAAACACCGTCTATTAAATAATTAGGAACAGTGTCATTTACATTGGTAGCCGCAACAAAATGCTTAATAGGTAAACCTAATTTTTGTGCCATAATTCCGGCACAAATATTCCCAAAATTTCCACTTGGTACAGAAAAAACCAACTCTTTTTTTGTTTTTTGTAATTCTTTGTATGCAAAGAAGAAATAGAACATTTGTGGCAACCAGCGCGCCACATTTATAGAGTTTGCAGAGGTTAACGTTTTTGTAATATCTTCATCTAAAAAGGCCGTTTTTACCATTTCTTGGCAATCGTCAAAAACACCATCTACTTCTAATGCTGTAATATTCTGACCTAAAGTTGTCAATTGTTTTTCTTGTACATCGCTCACTTTTCCTGAAGGATATAAAATAACAACATTTACCCCTTTTGCCCCTAAAAACCCATTCGCAACCGCACCACCAGTGTCTCCAGAAGTGGCTACCAAAACGGTAATCTCTTCCTTATTGCCTTTGTTAAAGTATTCTAAACATTGTGCCATGAATTTTGCACCAACGTCTTTAAAAGCCATTGTGGGTCCGTGAAACAACTCTAAAGAAGCAATATTCTCATCTATTTTCACCAAAGGAAAATCGAAAGAAACAGTTTTTTCAATAATCTCTTTTAATTTTTCAGTCGGAATTTCATTACCCACAAACTGCCGAATTACTTCATAGGCAATTTCGTGATGTGTATACTTGGTAATATTATCTACAAAATCTTTAGAAAGAGGTGTTATATTCTCGGGGAAGTAGATGCCTCTGTCTTTTGCAAGCCCTTGCACAACTGCATTTTTAAAAGTTGTACTCGGCGATTTACGATGTAAACTATAATAGTTCATTTTATTTTAATTTTAATTTTGAGTTTTAAGTGTTTAGTTGGAGCAGAAACTGCTCGTTAAACACTTAAAACTAGTAGCTATTTTATAATTTTTATTCCTTCTGGACTTACTTTTGAAACAAACATTTTAAAATCAATTCCTGTATTTTTATAACTTTCTTCAATACTTTTATATACGGCTGCGGCAATTATGTCTCCTTTACAAAGGGCGAAAATGGTAGGTCCAGAACCACTTATTCCTGCACCTAAAGCTCCTGCTTTTGTTGCACTATTTTTAACAGCATCAAAAAACGGAATTAAAGATTTGCGAGCAGGTTCTGCAACAACATCTACCAATGAGTTGCTTATAAGATTGTAATTATCTGTGTATAAACCACTAATTAAGCCACCAACATTTGCCCACTGCGTAACTGCATCTTTTAATGGAATCTTTTTAGGCAAAACATCTCTTGCATCTTTTGTTTTTATGGCTATTTGTGGGTGAATTGCAACTACTCTCAACTCATTAGGAACGGGAAGTTTTATAATTTCTAGCGGTTCATAACTTCTAACTAATACAAAGCCACCATAAATTGCAGCGGCTACATTGTCTGCAATGGCAGCGCCACAGGCTACTTCTTCACCAAACATGGCAAACTGTGTCAACTCTAAATTAGAATACAGCGCCCCTAATAATTGATTTGCACCAAAAGCAGCGCCAGCAGCGCTTGCGGCAGAACTACCCAAACCACTTCCTGGAGAAAAACCTTTGTGAATTGTCAATGCAACTCCGAAAGTTGCATTTGCTACATGCAGCATTTTTTTAACTACAGCACTCGCTGCATTTTCGTCAACGTTATAAGTTAAATCGGCGCCAGTAATGTTGGTTATTTGAACTCCCTTTTCAGCCGTTTTTGTAAATGTCATCTCATCACCAATAGCATCTACTGCAAAACCAAGAGAATCAAAACCACAAGAAACATTGGCGACGGTTGCAGGAGAGAAAATTTTTAAATAATCCATTTTTGTTTATTTAATCTTTAAATTTTTAAAGACCTATGTGTTCGCAATTCTAATTACATCTGCAAAGATACCCGAAGCAGTAACAGCTGCACCAGCACCAGCACCTTTTATTATCAGCGGGTTTTCTGGATATCTGTCTGTGAAAAATAAGACAATATTATCACTTCCTTCTAAATTATAAAAAGGGTGGTCTGAAGCAATGTGTTGCAAGCCAACATTTGCTTTTCCATCAATAAATTCTGCAACATATTTTAAACGGCAATTCTTCTTACTAGCAGCTTTATAAATATTTTGAAAATGAGTTTCATTTTTAGTTAATGAAGCGTAAAAATCCTCATTATTCTTGGTATGTATGCTGTCTTCAGGTAAAAAAGAATTGTTTTCTATGTCGGCTAACTCTAACTGATAACCACTTTCCCTAGCTAAAATTAAAATCTTTCTAGCGACATCAACACCGCTTAAATCAATCGTAGGATCTGGTTCTGTGTAACCTTCTTTTTGAGCGGCTGCCACTACATCGTGAAAAGTACTGTTTTCATTAAAATTATTGAAAACAAAATTTAAACTTCCAGATAAAACAGCCTGAATTTTATGGATTCTATCACCAGAATTTATCAAATTTTTAAGGGTATCAATAATTGGCAAACCTGCACCAACATTGGTTTCAAACAAGAAGGAAGCATTGTATTTCCTAGAAACTTGTTTGAGTTTTTTATAATTATCAAAGCTAGAGGCGCAGGCAATTTTATTACAAGTAACTACAGAAATACTTTCACGCAAATAGGTTTCGTAGACCTCAGAAACTTGTTGGTTTGCGGTATTGTCTATAAAAACACTATTTATATGATTGGATGCTTTTACTTTCTTGTGAAAGCTTTCTAAGGTGGTAGGTTCTCCGTTTTCTATGCTTTCCTTCCAGTTTTCTAGATTGATTCCGTCAGTATCAAAAAACATTTTTCTAGAATTTGCAATTCCAATTACCCGAATACTTAATTTTAAATTTTCTTTTAAGAAGTCTTTTTGTTGCTGTAATTGTGCTAAAAAGCGCTCGCCAACATTACCAACACCAGTTACAAATAAGTTGAGCTGTTTTGTTTTTTCTTCAAAAAATTGCTCATGTAAAGTGTTTAAAGCTTTTTTTGCATCTGACTTGTTAATAACAGCAGAGATATTTTTTTCTGAAGATCCTTGCGCAATTGCTCTTACGTTTACATTATTCCTTCCTAAGGCGCTAAACATTTGTCCACTTAAACCTTGGTAGTTTTTCATACTTTCTCCAACAACCGCAATAATTGCCAAATCATTTTCTACAATAATTGGTTTTATTTTTTTTCTTTCTATTTCTGTGCTAAAAGTTTCCTCTAAAAGGGCGGTTGCTTTTTCAGCATCATTTTCATAAATACCAACACAAATAGAATGTTCTGAAGAAGCTTGCGTTATAAAAACAACATTTATCTTTTCTAGAGAAAGAGTTTCAAACAAACGCTTAGAGAAGCCAGGAATTCCAATCATTCCGCCGCCCTCTAAAGTAATTAAGCTAATATCTTCTATGTGCGAAATTCCTTTTACTTCGTCACTATTTTTTGGGTTGCTACAAATTAGAGTTCCTGCGCTTTCTGGGTCAAAAGTGTTTTTAATACGTATTGGAATTTTCTTTCTTAAAGAAGGCTGAATGGTTGGAGGGTACAGCACTTTTGCACCAAAATGAGATAACTCCATTGCTTCTTCATACGAAATTTCTGAAATTGGATATGCCTGTTTCACAACTCTAGGATTTGCTGTAAACATTCCTGGTACGTCTGTCCATATTTCCAGTTCAACGGCATTTAAAGCTGCGGCAAAAATAGAAGCAGAAAAATCGGACCCACCACGTCCTAGTGTCGTTGTTTCTCCAGCAATATTCGAAGAAATAAAGCCACCTAAAACAATCACTTGGTGTTTGTTTTTATTAAAAAATGAAGTAATATTTTCGTTTGTAATTTTAAAGTTTATTTGGGCATTTAGATAATCATTATTGGTAGAAATTAACGTTCTACTCTCCTTATGGGCAGCATCAAACAACTCTTTTCCTGCATTTGCAATGATAAATGAAGAAAGTCTTTCTCCGAAACTAGAAACCTTTGCCAATGTTTTATGAGACAACTCTTGCAATAGAAAGACACCCTCATAAATAGAGGACAATCTGTCTAGTAAAGCAGTAACAACCTCTAAAACTTCTTCTTTATTAGCAAAGATTAAATCATCAATAACCTGGTAATGCAAAGTTTTAACGGCTTCTAATTTTTTTTTTGCCTGTGCAATATTCACCAAAGCATCTTTTGCTGCAGCCAATAAATTATCTGTGGTTTTCCCAAAAGCAGAAACGACTACTGCAATTTTTTGGTTTTTAGATTCGTTAGCAATAATGGCTAATACTTTTTTTATGTTTTCGGAATTTGCGACAGATGAACCGCCAAATTTTAATACTTTCATTGCGTATGAATAGTTTGTGTAATTTATTTTTTATTGAATGCATTTCGATGTTGTTCGAAACGATGTATAACCTAAATTGATATGAATATATAGAACCCTTAAAGGGTAATTATTGCAGAAGAGGTGCGGGTAATGGTATCCATAGAAATACAAACCACAGCGGTAGTTTGATTTTTTTTTATGTCTCGATTTAAAATACTCACAAAGCAAAAGTATTATATATATTTAATTTGTGCTTAGCTATTGTGAAATATTTTACTAAAAAAGTTAATTAATGTGATATTGATAAAAATATGACGTTATAACTAGAGATTTAAGTTACCTCGTATACAGATTTGCTTTTTCTTTAATTATTGTTGAAATCGGTTTGTTTTGAATTTTGCTTTCTAACCATGATAAAATATCTAAATATAAAAATGCACGTTTCTCATACGGATGGTTTTCAAACGTTTTTAATTTTTTATAAATCTTCTTAAACTCGTTTTTAATTTCATGCGGAAAAACATCACTTAAGTCTCTAATAGAGGTTAGAAAAACTTTTTGTACTTCTTGTAAGTTTTCCATTTTTAGTAAGAATTTATAGGTGTCTACAAACTGTCTTTCTAAGTCATAATCTAAACCACATTCATAATGTGCAATTAAATTTAAAATGCGCGCAAAACACTGTAAATCTTCTGCAGAACTTAGGTTTTTAGAACGAATAATTTTTTGCAAATAAGTAATACATAGTTTGTTTTTACCCATTCCAAAATACAAACAGGCAATTTTATAGTGCAGTAAAACAATGTAATGGTTGTCTAATCTGTTTTTGTACTTTTCAATTTTATCATTAATAATGTCCACCAGATACTCTCCTTTTTCAAAAGAGCCTTCCAAGAAGTGTAAATGCAGCTTATTTGAATACAAATACATAAAAATAAGCAATTCTGTATTTGTATTTAACGGAATTTCTTTGTTTTCAATTTCAGTTTCAAAAGCAGTTAATTCTGCTTTAAATGTAAACGTTTTATGAACTAAAAAAGAGGCTTCTAGTAGGTAGTTTTTAGATTTTAAATAAAAAACAGGATGTATGTTAATTAACTTAGCACTGTTAAATAAAGCGACACATTTGCTTGCATATTTATAACTTAATAAAAAATCTTGAATTAAAAAACTATACCATAAATGTGCTTTGTATAGCCATAATTTTTCTCTAAAACCTAAAGTTTGAAAATCATATTTAGGCATTCTGTCATTAAAATATTTCTGAACAAACTGTACTTCTTTCTGATTTTTTACATAGCCATTCTGTAATAAATGACTGTATAATTGTAGCGATAAATTAGAGAGTTTACTGGCAATAACATTTTGCTGACTTAGCTCTTTTGCCTGAATAGACAGTTGGTCTGCTCGGTTGCTTAAACTTCGGGTAATGTATTGTGTTTCAATTACTTTTTCTAACTCTACAATTTCATATGCAATGTTTTTTTCTTCATTATCTAAAGCCATATTTTTGGCTTTTTCTAAGAGTTTTAAACTTTGTTTATACAAGCCTTTTTGATACAAGACGGTTGCAAAATCTAATTGTTCTCTAATTTGAATTCGTACATTTTTATGAGCAGGATTTAAACGAAGACTAATTAATATCTGCTTGTACAGATGCGCTTTTAAGTTAGAAAGTTGCTGTTTAGAGACAATTCCGCTTCCAATAATTACTTTTTCGTCATATATTTTTAACTTTTCTAAGAATTTAAATAAAGAAAAAAATTTTGCATCAATATTGCCATCAAGTCTTCCAACATATAGATTAAATTGCCTTTTTTCTGACTTGGTTAAAGACTTAATTAGCACAAAAAGAGCATCATTTTGTTGATTGGCGGATGTAATGATTTTGCTCATAAGCTATTGATAGTCAAATTTTTAATTATTGATGATTTGCTTTAGAAATCGTTTGTTGTTGGATGTTTATAAGTACATTTAATATGCAAGATATATATTTGATTTATAATAAGGTCAATCTTTATAGAAATTATGCAAGACAATCAAGTACAAATTTTCGATACAACGCTAAGAGATGGAGAGCAGGTTCCTGGGTGTAAATTAGATACCCATCAGAAACTAGTAATTGCAGAAAGGTTAGACTTATTGGGGGTAAATGTAATAGAGGCGGGATTTCCTGTTTCTAGTCCTGGAGATTTTATGTCAGTTACTGAAATTTCAAAAATTATAAAAAATGCAACGGTTTGTGGCTTAACAAGAGCTGTAGAGAATGATATAAAAGTAGCTGCAGAAGCTTTAAAATATGCAAAGTTTCCTAGGATTCATACGGGTATTGGAACCAGTGATTCTCATATAAAATTTAAATTTAATTCTACAAGAGAAAAAGTAATAGAACGCGCTATTAATGCAGTAGCCTACTCTAAAACCTTCGTAGAAGACGTAGAGTTTTATGCAGAAGATGCGGGTAGAACAGACAATGAGTTTTTAGCAAAAGTTTGCGAAGCAGTTATAAAAGCAGGTGCAACGGTATTGAATATTCCAGATACAACAGGGTACTGTTTGCCTGATGAATACGGTGCAAAAATAAAATATTTACGTGAAAACGTAAGAGGTATAGAGAACGTAATTCTTTCTTGCCATTGTCACAACGATTTGGGCATGGCAACTGCCAATTCAATCGCTGGTGTTATCAATGGTGCACGTCAGATTGAATGTACTATTAACGGAATTGGAGAACGTGCAGGAAATACGGCTTTAGAAGAAGTGGTTATGGTGTTAAAACAACACCCGTATTTAAACTTAGAAACAAGTGTGAATACTAAGTTGTTGTATGATACAAGTATTTTAGTTCGTGAGAGTATGGGAATGCCTGTGCAACCAAACAAAGCAATTGTTGGCGCAAATGCATTTGCACACAGTTCTGGAATTCATCAAGATGGTGTTATAAAGAACAGGGAAACCTACGAAATTATGGATCCTGAAGATGTAGGTGTTACAGAAAGTGCCATTGTTTTAACCGCAAGAAGTGGTAGAGCAGCATTGGCTTACAGAGCAAAAAAAGTGGGTTACGAACTAACCAAAGTGCAGTTAGATGTTGCTTATGATGCATTTTTAGTGACTGCAGACAAGCAAAAAGAGGTAAAAGATGAGGATATTCATAACCTTATGAAAGAAGTTCATAAAGTTTCTAAAACCCTTACAACATAAAAATTTTATAGCAGCGCAAAATGAAATATACAATCGCAGTAATTCCGGGAGATGGTATTGGACCAGAGGTTATCAATCAGGCAAAAAAAACACTAGATGCAATAGCAGAGGTGTACGACCATATATTTTTATACAAGGAAGCACAATTAGGTGCATGCGCAATTGATGCCTTTGGAACGCCTTTGCCAGATGAAACGATCACCATCTGTAAAGAGGCAGATGCCATTTTATTTGGCGCTATTGGAGACCCTAAATATGACAATGATCCTACTGCTAAAGTAAGACCAGAACAGGGTCTTTTAAAATTAAGACAAGATTTAGGTTTGTTCTGTAATGTAAGACCTGTAAAGGCTTATGATAGTTTGATTAAAAACTCTCCATTAAAAAGAGAAATTATTAAAGGAACAGATATTGTTTTTTTTAGAGAACTAACAGGTGGTATTTATTTCGGAAAGAAAGAATTGAGTGAAGACGGCCTGTCTGCTTTTGATGTTTGTTCTTATACAGTTGAAGAAATTTCTAGAATTACCCATTTGGCATTTAAAGCATCTCAAAGTAGAAGAAAAAAAGTGACTTTAATTGACAAGGCGAATGTATTAGAAACGTCTCGTTTATGGAGGAAAACAGTAACAGAAATTGCAAAACAATATAAAGATGTTACTTTAGAATATTTATTTGTAGACAATGCAGCGATGCAAATAATTTTAAATCCGAAACAGTTTGATGTAATTCTTACAGAGAATTTATTCGGAGATATTATTTCAGATGAAGCGAGTGTTATTGGAGGTTCCATTGGTTTATTAGCTTCTTCTTCACTTGGAAATAAAAATGCGTTATTCGAACCGATTCATGGTTCGTATCCGCAAGCAAAAGGGAAAGATATTGCAAACCCCTTAGCTTCTATTTTATCTGCTGCGATGCTGTTAGAGTACCTAGGTCTAGATGAAGAGGCAAATGCGATTGAGCGTGCTGTAGAAAAATCTCTAATTCTAAACATTACAACAGAAGACATCAAAGGGAAAAATAAATACCCAGCATCTACTTCTAAAGTAGGAGATTTTATTGCAGATTATATCTTAAATCAAGAAGATAGTAACTTGAATTTTATGAATATTCATGCAGGTCAGAGTACTATCATTTAGTACTTACAGCAGTTGTTTTCTCTTTTTTCCACGTCATTAAGACTAAAATGATACAGAAAACTGCAGATACAGCGCAAGTTAAATACATTCCAAACCAACCAAAAGATTCTGTGATGTAGGTCAAGCCTACTCCAGAAAATGTTGCACCAACATACCCAAAAAAACCAGTCATACCGCAAGCTGCAGAAATTGCTTCTTTTACAGTAACCCTCGAGGTTTGAACGCCACTAATTAAATTTTGTGGCCCGTCAATTAAAAAGCCAATAAGCAACAGAGAAACTCCTGTAATAATAATGTTGTTAGGTCCAGAGTAAAAATAAAAACCTAAAATAATAAAGTTTCAAAAGAGTCTCTTTTATTGCAAGTATTCTTAAAAGATAAAGAAGTATCAATCCTATTTAATAAATAAATTTTCCTTTAAAATAGAGGGCTTTTTATGAATTTTTTTTACAGATTGAATATCATAATAAATATTAATTAAAATATTGATTACAAGTGTATTAACTTGTTTTTTTAACGCCTGAATGTAAACATTAATACGCCGTTTTATCGAGCGAAAATGCAGAAACTTAGTAATTTAGACAATAAATTGAAGAAAACAATAAATGGAATTAAATAAACATAGCAAAAGATTAACTCAAGATGAATCTCAGCCTGCATCTCAAGCAATGTTATATGCTGTAGGTTTAACAGATGAAGATATGAGCAAAGCTCAGGTTGGTATTGCAAGCACTGGTTACGACGGCAATCCGTGTAACATGCACCTAAACAATTTGAAAGATGAGGTAAAGGTAGAATGTAATATTGCAGGTTTAGTGGGTTTAGGGTTTAATACCATTGGTGTTTCAGACGGAATTTCTATGGGAACTTCAGGTATGAATTACTCTTTGGTTTCTAGAGATATTATAGCAGATTCTATAGAGACAGTTATGAACGCGCAAAGTTATGACGCAGTGATTGCTATTGTAGGTTGTGATAAAAATATGCCAGGATCGGTTATTGCGATGTTGCGTTTAAATCGCCCAGCTATAATGATGTACGGTGGTTCAACTGCATCAGGTAGCTATAAAGGAAAAAAATTAAATATTGTTTCTGCTTTTGAGGCTTTAGGGCAAAAAATGGCAGGAGAAATTGAAGAAGAGGAATACAGAGAAATCATCAAAAGAGCCATTCCGGGAGCAGGTGCTTGTGGTGGCATGTATACCGCAAATACGATGGCTTCTGCTATAGAATGTATGGGCTTTGCACTGCCTTATAACTCGTCAATTCCGGCAGAAAATCCAAATAAATTATCGGAAGCAGAAAGAACCGCTGTGGCAATAAAAAACTTACTAGAATTAGATTTAAAACCTTTGGATATTATTTCTAAAAAATCTTTAGAAAACGCGATTGCAATCGTAAATGCTTTAGGGGGCTCAACAAATGCAGTTTTGCACTTTTTAGCAATTGCTCATGCAGCAGATATTGAATTTACACTAGAAGATTTTCAAAGAGTAAGTGATAGAACTCCGTTGATTGCAGATTTAAAACCATCAGGAAAATACTTAATGGAAGATGTTCATACGATCGGAGGTACGCCAGCAATTATGAAATATTTATTACAAGAAGGCTATTTGCATGGGGATTGTATGACCGTTACTGGAAAAACATTGGCAGCTAATTTAGCGGATGTAAAAGCAATGGAGTTTGAAGAACAAGATGTTATTTATCCAAAAGACAAGGCATTAAAATCCTCAGGAAACATTCAAATAATTTACGGAAATCTTGCAACAGAAGGTGCCGTAGCAAAAATTTCAGGAAATGAAGGATTGTTATTTGAAGGAAAAGCAGTAGTGTATGACGGCGAGCAAGCTGCAAATACAGGTATTGTTGCCGGAGAAGTAGCAAAAGGAGATGTGGTTGTTATTCGATACGTTGGTCCAAAAGGAGGTCCAGGAATGCCAGAAATGTTAAAGCCAACCTCTTTAATTATGGGTGCAGGTTTAGGGAAGTCAGTAGCCTTGATTACAGATGGCCGATTTTCTGGAGGAACACATGGTTTTGTAGTGGGTCATATTACACCAGAAGCACAATCTGGAGGCACCATAGGAATTTTAAAAACAGGTGATACCATTAGAATTAGTGCGGAAGACAATTCTATAAATGTTTTAATTTCTGAAGAAGAAATCGCAGAAAGAAAAGCACATTGGGTTGCTCCAGCGTTAAAGCATACCAAAGGAATATTATACAAATACGCAAAAATGGTTGCATCTGCTTCAAAAGGATGTGTTACAGATTTATAAAAAGAAGTAAAACGCAAGAATCAAGAGACGAGATGAAAAAGAGACAAAATCGTTTCATTCTCTTTTTTTTTCAAAATAAATTAAAATAGTAGTAAACGAAGTAGTCTAAGTATCTATTCTATAATCTCAATAAAAAAATATGGAAACACAAACCATAAAAAATAAAGAAAAATCAGCAAAAGTTACAGAAAGGATTTCTGGTAGCGAAGCAATTGTAAGGTGTTTAATTGCAGAAGACGTAAAAATAATTTATGGATATCCTGGTGGCGCAATTATGCCAGTGTATGACGAATTATACAAATATCAAGACAAAATACACCATGTTTTAGCACGTCACGAGCAAGGTGCAACGCACTCAGCACAAGGTTTTGCAAGAATTTCTGGAAAAGTTGGTGTTGCCATTGCAACTTCAGGTCCAGGAGCAACTAATTTAATTACAGGTATTGCAGATGCACAGATAGACTCTACACCAATGGTGTGTATTACAGGGCAAGTTCCATCTCATTTATTAGGAAGTGACGCGTTTCAGGAAACAGATATTGTGGGTATTTCTACGCCAGTTACAAAGTGGAACTGTCAAGTAACAAAAGCAGCAGATATTCCAGCTGCTTTGGCAAAAGCATTTTACATTGCAAGAAGCGGAAGACCAGGACCTGTTTTAGTAGATATTACAAAAGATGCGCAGTTTGAAGAGTTTGATTTTTCTTATGAAAAATGCACTAAAATAAGAAGTTATGTGCCAATTCCAAAAACAGTAGCAGGTACTTTAGAGGCTGCTGCAAAGTTAATAAATGAAGCTAAAAAGCCCTTCATTATTTGGGGACAAGGAGTTATTTTGAGTCAAGCTGAAGAGCAGTTTAAAGCGTTGGTTGAAAAGTCTGGAATTCCTGCCGCTTGGACTATTTTAGGGGCATCTGCACTGCCAACGGCACATCCGTTAAATGTAGGTATGTTAGGAATGCATGGTAATTATGCACCCAATAAACTAACCAATGAATGTGATGTTTTAATAGCTGTTGGAATGCGTTTTGATGACCGGGTTACGGGAAAATTAGACGAATATGCAACGCAAGCAAAAGTAATTCATTTTGAAATTGACCCCGCAGAGGTAGATAAAAATATAAAAACAGACGTTGCCGTTTTAGGGGATGCGAAAGCAACTTTAGCAGCAATTTTACCATTAATTAATACCAATAGACATGAAGAATGGCATCAGCAATTTAAAGATTTATATGCCATTGAATATGAAAAAGTAATTAAAGGCGACATCCATCCAACGAAAGAAGGGTTGACAATGGGTGAGGTTATCAAAGAAATTAATATTCAAAGTAAAGGAGAAGCTGCAATTGTTACAGATGTTGGTCAACATCAAATGATTGCGTGCAGATATGCTGAATTTAATAACACAAAAAGCAACATTACTTCTGGTGGATTGGGAACCATGGGTTTTGGTTTGCCTGCTGCGATTGGTGCTAAAATGGCAGCTCCAGAAAGAGAGGTTGTCTCAATTTCTGGTGATGGTGGTTTTCAAATGACCATTCAAGAATTAGGAACTATTTTTCAGCAAAAAGCAGCGGTTAAAATGGTCGTTTTAAATAATGAATTTTTAGGAATGGTGCGCCAATGGCAGCAATTGTTTTTCGAAAAACGTTATGCTTCTACTGAAATGTTGAATCCTAATTTTGTGGCCATAGCAGAAGGATATTATATAAAAGCTCGAAAAGTAGTAAAAAGAGAAGAATTAAAAGAAGCGGTTGCAGAAATGATGGCGAGTAAAGAAGCTTATTTTTTAGAGGTGCTTGTAGAGAAAGAAGGAAATGTATTTCCAATGGTTCCTTCTGGTGCCAGTGTTTCAGATATCAGATTAGAGTAAAAAAACAGGAAAGAGTATAAAGAATTAGGAATTAAGAACAAAGATGCTAGTAAATTAAAGACGTCACAAGTCTATTTTATATCCTCTTTTTTCTATCATCTTTAAAAAATTATGAGTACAGAAAAACAAGTATATACAGTATCTATTTATACCGAAAATAATATCGGATTGTTGAATCGGATTTCTGCGATTTTCCAAAGAAGACACATCAATATAGAGAGTTTAAATACGTCTCCGTCAGAGATAGAAGGTGTTTCTAAATTTACAATTGTTGTAAATATGACAGAGGTAAATATTAAGAAAATTATTGGTCAGATAGAAAAGCAAGTAGAGGTTATTAAAGCCTATTATCATAATGATGATGAGACTATTTACCAAGAATCTTGTATTTTTAAAATGAAGTCAGACTTGCTTTTTGATGAGCGTCAAATTCAGAATATTATCAAAGAAAGCAATGCAAGAATTGTTACTGTAAATAAAGAGTTTTTTGTGATTGAAAAATCAGGAAAAAAAGAGGAAATAGAAGGTCTTTACCAGGAGTTAAGTGGTTTTGGAATCATGCAATTCACACGTTCAGGGCGCATTGCTGTTACCAAAGAAGAAATGAAAATATCAACATTGTTAGAAACATACAACAACTAAAAATAGATAAAAGAGCACAGATTATAGAAAAAAGAAGTAAGTAAGGTTTTTTAAACCTTCATTCTTTTCTCTCTTTTCTTTTCTCCAATCAAAACAAAAACAAAAAAAATGTCAAATTATTTTAACACATTAACATTAAGAGAGAAATTAGAGCAGTTAGGAAAATGTAGATTTATGGACGCTTCAGAATTTGAAGACGGTGTAAGCGCATTGAAAGGGAAAAAAATTGTTATTGTGGGTTGTGGAGCTCAAGGTTTAAACCAAGGTTTGAACATGAGAGATTCTGGGTTAGATATTTCTTATGCATTAAGACAGGCAGCTATTGATCAAAACAGAGCCTCTTTTGTGAATGCCAATTCAAACGGATTTACAGTAGGAACCTATAAAGAATTAATTCCTACGGCAGATTTAGTATTGAATTTAACGCCAGACAAGCAGCATACAAATGTGGTAAAAATGGTGATGCCTTTGATGAAGAAAGGAGCAACATTATCGTATTCTCACGGGTTTAATATTGTAGAAGAAGGAACACAGGTAAGAAAGGATTTAACCGTAATTATGGTGGCGCCTAAATGTCCGGGTTCTGAGGTTAGAGAAGAATATAAAAGAGGATTTGGAGTACCAACATTAATAGCGGTGCACCCAGAAAACGATCCAGAAAATAAAGGTTGGGCACAAGCAAAGGCATATGCAGTTGGAACAGGAGGTCACAGAGCAGGTGTTTTACAATCTTCTTTTGTTGCAGAGGTAAAATCAGATTTAATGGGAGAGCAAACTATTTTATGTGGTTTGTTGCAAACAGGAGCTATTTTATCTTATGATAAAATGGTCGCAGAAGGAATTGCCCCAGGATATGCTGCAAAGTTAATTCAGTATGGTTGGGAAACGGTAACAGAGGCTTTAAAACATGGTGGAATTACAAACATGATGGACCGTTTGTCTAATCCTGCAAAAGTAAAAGCATTTGCAATTTCTGAAGAATTAAAAGATATTATGCGTCCGTTGTTTCAAAAACACATGGATGATATTATGACGGGTCATTTCTCTAAAACGATGATGGAAGATTGGGCAAATGATGATAAAAACTTATTAACTTGGAGAGCTGCAACAGGCGAAACTGCTTTTGAGAAGCAACAAGTTACAGATCAAGAAATTTCTGAACAAGAGTATTTTGACCATGGAACGTTATTGGTTGCGTTTGTACGAGCGGGTGTAGAATTGGCCTTTGAAGCCATGACAGAATCTGGAATTATAGCAGCTTCTGCTTATTATGAATCTTTACACGAAACCCCGTTAATTGCAAATACTATTGCAAGAATGAAATTGGCAGAAATGAACCGTGTAATTTCTGATACTGCAGAATATGGGTGTTATTTATTTGACCATGCCTGTAAACCTTTATTAACCGATTTCATGAAAACTGTTTCTACCGATTTAATTGGTAAGAAATTTACAAACTCTAACGATGTTGATAATAAAGAATTGATTCGCATCAATGCCATTATTAGAAATCATCCAGTAGAAATTGTAGGAGCAAAGTTAAGAGCTTCTATGACAGCAATGAAAGTAATAAAATCTGCATAATTATTTAGTAAAGATTTTTAATCTCATAAGAACCTGTCAGTTTTAAAAGCTTGACAGGTTTTATTTTTATACCCGAACAATGCAACAAACAGAAATATATTTCCCTAGTTTAGAAAATGTAAAACAGGCTGCTAAAAATTTAGAAGGTGTGGCTTATAAAACGCCGTTAAATCAGAATGCTACTTATTCAAAAGAATTTGATGCCACCGTACTTTTTAAAAGAGAAGATTTACAGGTAGTACGTTCTTATAAAATTAGAGGGGCTTACAATAAAATGTCTTCTTTAAATACGGATGAAAAACAACGAGGAATTGTGTGTGCAAGTGCAGGAAATCATGCACAAGGAGTTGCATTGTCCTGTAAATTATTGCAGATAAAAGGCACTATTTTTATGCCTTCGCCAACGCCAAATCAGAAAATAAACCAAGTAAAAATGTTTGGTGAAAACTTTATTGAGGTAGTTATTGAAGGCGATACTTTTGATGACGCTTTTAACGCTGCAAAACTAGCATGCGATGCAAAGAACAAAACCTTTATTCATCCTTTTAATGATGAAAAAGTTATTGAAGGGCAGGCAACTGTAGGTTTAGAAATTTTAGAACAGACTACTAAAAAAATTGATTATGTTTTTGTCGCTGTTGGCGGTGGTGGCTTATCATCTGGCCTGTCTTCTATATTTAAATATTTATCACCAGAAACAAAAATTATAGGCATCGAACCAGAAGGAGCCCCTTCGATGCTGTTGTCACTTAAAAATAAAAAAATTACGCCATTAGATAAAATAGAATCTTTTGTAGATGGCGCTGCCGTAAAAAGAGTGGGCGATTTAAATTTTGCTATTTGTCAGCAAAACTTGCATGATATGATTACGGTTCCTGAAGGTAAAGTTTGTCAGACTATTTTAGACTTGTATAATAAAGAAGCAATAGTAGTAGAGCCTGCAGGTGCTTTAAGTATTGCTGCTTTAGATTTTTATGCGGAAGAAATTAAAGGTAAAACTGTTGTTTGTATAGTTAGTGGAAGTAATAATGATATTACAAGAACTGCAGAAATTAAAGAAAGAGCCTTACTCTATGCAAATTTAAAGCATTATTTTATTGTGAAATTTCCGCAAAGAGCAGGTGCTTTAAAGGAATTTGTAGCAGAAATTTTAGGCCCGAATGATGATATTACGCATTTTGAATATACTAAAAAGAATAACAGAACAAATGGTGCTGCTGTGGTTGGTTTAGAATTGAAATCTTCTGAAGATTTAGCTCCACTAGTAAAAAGAATGAAAGACAGCAATTTTTATGGAGATTACTTAAATGATAAACCAGATTTATTTCAGTTTCTGGTGTAAATTTAATAGCAAGGGGATATGCTTCCTTGCTGAAATAAACGAGGTGTTTGTCTTTATTCATAATTAAAATAAACACTACCCTTTTAAATAAAATGAAATTTTGCTATGCTTAATTTAATTAATTTAGCATTCTATAGAAGAGGCTTGTAATTTACACGCTATCTATTTAAGATAATTTTTTAAAATCAATTTATGAAAGATACATTTAAAGAAATTCCGAACGAATACAAAATTACTGCACTCGTAAATCAGAACACCTATTTAGTTGATGGTGAATTGAAGGAGTGGAAGGGAGCTAATGCATCGGTGTATTCGACAATTTCATCAACTGAAGAATACGAACCAACCTTATTGGGTTCTGTGCCAGACTTAACAGAATACGAAGCTATAGAGGCTTTAAACGCTGCATCTAAAGCTTATGGCAGAGGACAAGGTTTATGGCCAACAATGAAAGTAGAAGGCAGAATTGTTGCGATGGAGAAGTTTGTAGTACAAATGAAAACCAAAAGAGCAGTAATTGTAAAACTTCTTATGTGGGAAATAGGAAAGACGTTAGCGGATTCTGAAAAAGAGTTTGACAGAACGGTAGATTATATATACGACACGATTGAAGATTACAAACAAATGGACAGAGATTCTGCAAAGTTTGAGAAAAACAGCGGAGTGCATGCACACATTAGAAGAGGCCCGTTAGGAGTTGTTTTATGTTTAGGACCTTATAATTACCCTTTAAATGAAACTTTTGCTTTGTTAATTCCTGCTTTAATTATGGGGAACACGACTATATTTAAACCGGCTAAACACGGTGTTTTGTTATTATCACCATTATTAGAGGCGTTTCAAACAAGTTTTCCTGCAGGTGTTGTAAATATTATCTATGGAAGAGGTAGAACCTTGGCAACACCAATTATGAAAACAGGTCTTGTAGATG
>JBLHIE010000010.1:0-38981 GCA_047614925.1 Arenicella sp. | reverse complement strand
TTCAAAACCAATTGTGCCGCAAAAGTTCTATTATTCGCCTGTTCAATAACAAGAGAATTATCAGAATCTAAAACTGCATCTTCAGCAACTACGTTTCTTCTTACGGGCAAACAATGCATAAATTTAGCATTTCCTATTTTTTCTTTGGTAATCATCCAATTAGAAGCGGTGGTTCCTATTTGTCCGTAATCTTCATAAGAGCTCCAATTTTTGGTATACACAAAATCTGCATCTTTAAAAGCTGCTTCTTGGTCGTGATAAATCGGAGTATCTTTTGTGATTTCCGGATTTAAATTATATCCCTCCGGATTCGTAATTACAAATTCAACATCCATTTTTTGCATTGCTTCTGTAAAACTATTGGCAACTGCATGGGGCAAAGCTTTTACATGTGGCGCCCAACTTAAAACTACTTTAGGTTTCTTTTTGAGGGTGTTTTCAGAAATGGTAATGGCATCTGTTAAACCTTGTAAAGGATGTCCGGTTGCACTTTCCATACTCACAATTGGTACAGAAGCAAACTTCACGAAAGAAGTTAAAACATGTTCAGATGCGTCTTTTTCTTTGTCTGTTAGTGTAGGGAAAGCTCTTACAGCAATGATATCACAATATTGAGAAACCACAGCAGCAGCTTCTTTGATGTGTTCTGCGGTAGTTCCGTTCATAACTGTTCCATCTCCGAATTCTATTCCCCAGGCATCGCCAGAAACATTCATTACAATAGGGTCCATTCCTAAGTTTAAAGCTGCTTTTTGTGTGCTTAACCGGGTTCTTAAACTTGAATTAAAAAATAATAAGCCCAATGTTTTGCCTTTTCCTAATGCTTTGTTTTTTAATGGACTTGCTTTTATAGCTTTTGCTTCTTCAATCCAAGAATCGAGATTGTCGATGTCGTTTATGGAGGTGTAATTTTTCATTTTCTATATTTTAGCAAGGAGTTTTAACCCTTGTTGCTTTTTAAGCCATTGTTATTATTTTATTTTTGTAAACGGCACTTTATTTTCAAAAGCATTTGTAATAAAATGATCTTCAATACCATTTACAATCCATGTTTCTATATTTGCGTTCTTACTGATTTCCGCTGCTTCAATTTTAGAAGCCATTCCGCCACTTCCGTGGGAAGATTTTGAATGAATTACCTCTCTTTTTAAGTCTTCAATAGAAAGTACCTCTTCAATAGTTTTTGGCACCTTATTTTTGATGGATTCTTTGGTATAAATTCCGTAGGTATTGGTCGCAATTATTAACAAATCTACGTCTAATAATACAGCAGTTAAAGCTGCTAACTTGTCATTATCGCCAAATTGAATTTCATCCGTGGCAACCGTATCATTTTCATTGATAATAGGAATGTAATTATTTTGTACCAATACATTAATGGTATTTATAATATTGGTTTTACTTTGTTGTTTTTCAAAATCTGAGTAGGAGAGTAGACATTGAGAACTTAATAACCCATACTCTCTGAATATTTCTTGATAAATTCTAATTAAATGTGGTTGGCCAATAGAGGCCAAAGCTTGTTTTACAAAAACGGCTGACTCTTTACTTTCTAGCTTTACAAACTGTTTAGCTACTGCAATTGCGCCAGAACTTACAATAATAAATTCGAAGGTATCTTTGAGTTTCGCAATCTGATTTGCGATATCTTCAATTTTTCCTCTAGAAATATTATTTGTTTCTTTAGTGAGGGTGTTAGAACCTATTTTTAGTAAAATGCGTTTCTTCTTTTGCATTGTGTATAAAATGTGTTTGTGTATCGAAGTATTTGCAGTTTTCATTTTCTGCAATTCCTTTAATTATAAGCGATTTAATCTTCTAAAGCACAAACTAAAGCTTCAAAAAATTGATTGATATGTTCTTTCTTAACGTTTAAGGGCGGTAATATTCGCAGCACCTTTTTATTTGCTGCACCACCTGTAAAGATATGATGCTCGTAAATCAACTTTTTTCTTAGGTCGCTCACTTCAAAATCAAATTCTAATCCAAGCATTAAACCTCTTCCTTTTATTTGTTTTACTTGTGGAATTGTTTTTGCATTTTTAATAAAATAGGCAGCCATTTCATTTACATTGTCCATTAAATGCTCTTCTTCAATTACATTTAAAACGGATAAGCCTGCAGCACATGCCAAATGATTTCCACCAAAAGTAGTTCCTAGCATTCCGAATTCAGCTTTAATAGAAGGATGAATTAAAATTCCGCCAATTGGAAATCCGTTGCCCATTCCCTTGGCAATAGAAATAATATCTGGCGTTACTTTGTAATGCTGAAATGCGAAGAATTTTCCAGATCTACCATATCCAGATTGTACTTCGTCAGCAATAAACAACGTGTTGTTTGCTTTACAAAGAAGATCAAGTTCTTCGAAAAAAGTTGCATTTGCTTGGTCTAAACCACCAACGCCTTGTATAAATTCTACAATGACAGCACAAACATCTCCTTTTTCTAATTCTCTTTTTGCGCTTTGAATATCATTCAAATCTAAAATAGTAACTTTCTGTTGTGCATTTATGGGAGCAATAATATTTTTATTATCAGTAACAGCTACGGCAGCTGATGTACGTCCATGAAATCCGTTTTTGAAAGCAATTACTCTCGATTTTTTAGTTTTAAAAGAGGCTAATTTCAATGCATTTTCATTTGCTTCTGCACCAGAACTGCATAAAAACAACGCATAGTCATTACACCCAGATAGTGCTTCTAGTTTATTCGCGAGCTCAACTTGCAAAGGATTCTGAATGGCATTTGAATAAAATCCCAACGTATGCACTTGATTGGTAATCGCCTCCACATATCTTGGATGTCCATGACCAATAGAAATTACAGCATGACCGCCATATAAATCTAAATATTCAGTATTATTTTCATCATATACATATACTCCTTTTGCGGAAACAGGAGTTACATTGTACAATGGATACACGTTAAATAATGGCATATTTTTATTTTTTTAGTAAGAGAGCAAGTGCTCTTGTGATTTTTAATTTTTAATTTGGTTGATTTTATCAAACGACTTATTAATCCCTTTGATCAAAGAAGAGCTCAATCCTTGGTGTTCCATTTCGTTTAAGCCTTCAATGGTACAGCCACCCGGTGTTGTTACTCGGTCTATTTCTGCTTCTGGATGATTGCCAGATTCCTTTAACAAAGTTGCAGCGCCAAAGCAAGTTTGCATTGCCAATTCATGTGCTTCATGTGCTTCAAAACCTAGTTGAATTGCGCCTTGCGTTGTTGCTCTAATCAAGCGCATCCAAAAGGCAATACCACTTGCGCAAATAACAGTAGCAGCTTGCAATTGTTCTTCAGGAATTTCCATGGAAACCCCTAAACTGTTAAAAACAGTTTTTGCCATTGCTATTTTTTCTTTCCCTTTTGTATTGGACGATAGACAGGTCATCGATTGTCCAACGGAAGCGGCAGTATTCGGCATTGCACGAATAATAAATGTATCAACTCCAACAATAGCTTCAATTTTAGCAAGCGAAAACCCTGTGATGACAGATATTAAAGTATGATTACCGTGCAGCAAAGGTTTTATATCCTCTAAAATTTGCTCTAAATGCCTTGGTTGTACAGCAAAAATTAAAATATCTGAATTTTTTACAGCTTCTTTATTATCCGAAGTTAAAACAACCTCAGTATAATTACCAAAACCTTGCACAGCACCGGTGTTTCTTTTTGTTAAATACAAAGAATTGAGCATCTTGTTTTTTAACAAACCTTTTGCTATGGATTGCCCTAAACTTCCTGCTCCAATAATTGCTACTTTCATAATTTGTTTTTTTAGCAGGGGAGCATGCTCCCTTGTGGTATGTTAAAAATAACTCGCTTTTAAACGCAATCCTTCCGTTTCTTCAAATCCGTACATTAAATTTAAATTTTGAATTGCTTGCCCAGAAGCACCTTTTAAAAGGTTATCAATGGTACTTGTAATTAATAATTTATTTCCGTGTTTTACCAAGTGAAGTAAACATTTGTTTGTATTTACTACCTGTTTTAAATGAATTTCTTCTTCAGATACAAAGGTAAAAGCGGCCTCCTTATAATATTCTTTATATAATGAGATTGCTTCCTCAATACTACCCTTATATTTGGTATAGGTAGTTGCAAAAATTCCTCTTGAGAAATTACCTCTATTTGGCAGAAAATTAATTTCAGCATTAAAATTTGCTTGTAACTGATGTACGGTTTGATAAATTTCTCCTAAATGTTGGTGATCAAAAGCTTTGTAATGTGAAAAATTATTATCTCTATAGGTAAAATGTGTGGTTTCGGATAATGAAGTTCCTGCGCCTGTTGCCCCTGTAACTGCATTGATATGTAAATCGTTATGTAACAAACCGTTTGCAGCCAAAGGTAAAATGGCCAATTGCAATGCACTTGCAAAACAACCCGGATTTGCAATATATTTTGCTGTTTTTATATTTTTTTTATTTAGTTCGGGTAAGCCATATATAAAGTTTTTTCCATGGAAATTCTTATCGGCAAGCAATCTAAAATCGTTGCTTAAGTCAATGATTCTTGTGTTTTCTGAAAAACTATTTTTCTCTAAAAAAGTAGTTGAATTTCCATGTCCCAAGCATAAGAACAACACATCTACTTTTGTATTAATCTGCGAAGCAAAAGAAACCGCTGTACTTCCTATTAAATCCTGGTGCACCTGATACAATTTATTCCCTGCATTAGAAGTACTAAACACAAAGTTGATATTTGTTTCAGGGTGATTCAACAACAACCGAATCAATTCTCCTGCAGTATATCCTGCACCACCAATAATTCCTACTTCTAATTTTTTCATGAAAACACTTTTTAGAGACCTCACAGATTTTTAAAACTTGTGAGGTCTTATTCTTTAAGTTACGCGTTTACTTCTTTCTGTATTTTGTTTTTTTAGGCATTCTTAAGTACACATAAACAATTACTCAGTGAAATAATTACACATTATTTACCTGTCTATAAATTTTATTCGGATTTCCTAAAATCTTAATAAAACCTTTTGCATCTTCCGCTGTCCAAGCTTTGTTTTCCTCACCATAAGTACTAAAAGCACTCGACATTAGATCGTGGTCAGAAATAATTCCGTCTAAAGAAAAGTGATAGGGTTTTAAACTTACCACCACATTCCCAGAAACCATTTTTTGAGAACTCTGTAAAAAAGCTTCTGTATCTCGCATTACAGGGTCTAAATATTGTCCTTCATGTAAGTGCATTCCGTAGAAACTAGACAAATACTCTTTATGTTGTAACTGCCATTTGGTTAAGGTATGTTTTTCTAACAAATGATGCGCTTTTACAGTAATTAATGCGGCCGCTGCTTCAAAACCCACTCTTCCTTTGGTACCAACAATGGTATCACCAACATGAGTATCCCTACCAATTGCATAAGTAGCGGCAATATCATTTAGTTTTTCAATGTTTACTTCTGGTTTGTTTTTTTGACCGTTGAATGCAATAAATTCGCCATTCTCAAAAGTCAATGTTACTTTTTCTTCTCCCTCTTTTTTTAATTGCGAAGGGTAGGCTTCACTTGGCAATGGTTTTTCCGATTTTAAAGTTTCTACACCACCAACACTTGTTCCCCAAAGCCCTTTATTTACCGAATATTTAGATTTTTCCCAAGGCATGTCAATTCCTTCCGCTTTTAAATAATCAATTTCTTGTTGTCTTGTTAAGCTTCCATCTCTAATGGGTGTAATTATTTTAATATTTGGAGCTAAGGTTTGAAAAATCATATCGAAACGTACTTGGTCATTTCCTGCACCGGTGCTTCCATGTGCTACGTATTCTGCACCAATACTTTTTGCATATTCTATAATTTCTATGGCCTGAATAATTCTTTCTGCGCTTACCGAAAGCGGATAGCTGCTGTTTTTTAAAACATTCCCAAAGATTAAATACTTTACTACTTTATTATAAAAAGTAGCAACGGCATTAATATTTTTATAGGTAGAAACCCCCATTTTGTAGGCGTTATTTTCTATGTTTTTTATTTCTTCCGAAGTAAAACCACCGGTATTTACGCTTACTGCATGCACATCGTATTCCTTTGATAAACTTACGGCACAATAAGAAGTATCTAAACCACCACTGTAAGCAATGACTAATTTTCCAATTTTTTTATTTGACATTTTTATCTTTTTTTAAAAACAAGTTTTGTTTTAGGTTCTTTAATTTTTTAAAAACGTTTTCTTTCACTTCTTTAGACGCTTCTTTATTATTGTTTTTTGGATCGAAAAGCATTCCGGTACACAAACACATTTGCTGTTTTGTTCTTGTTAAAACATCAAAGTTCTTACAGGTTTTGCAACCATCCCAAAAAGATTGGTCATCTGTAAGTTCAGAAAAAGTAACGGGTTTATATCCGAGGTCGCTATTCAGTTTCATCACTGCCAAGCCGGTAGTAATACTAAAAACCTTTGCGTCTGGAAACTTGGTTCTAGAATGTTTAAAAACAACTTGTTTAATTTGCTTTGCCAATCCTAAATTCCGATAATCTGTGTGCACTATTAAACCAGAGTTGGCTACAAATTTACCATGGCCCCAAGCCTCTATATAACAGAACCCAGCAAACTTATCTCCGTCTAACGCAATTACAGCATTTCCGTTTTCTATTTTGGTGGTTATGTACGTTGGTTCTCTTTTAGCGATGCCTGTTCCTCTAACTTGTGCAGCGTCTTCTATCGTTTTGCAAATAATGTCTGCGTAAATAGTATGTGATCTGTTAGCAATTACAATTTCCATTGTATTGATTTTTAAAAATTGAATGTATTTGTTGTTTTTTTTTGAAATGCAGAATTGGACGCACCTAATTCTATAATTATTTAGACACCCTAAGGGCGCGTAGTCAAAAAACGGCGTGCAAACAAATTACTATTTAAAATAATTTTGTTTTGTTTTTCTCTGAAGTTTATTGAGTGATACATAGTAATAAAAATAAAAAATTATGGTTTCAGTTTATTGCTAATTATTAAAATTAGCGAATTGTATTGCGACAGCGCAATCTGGGAACCAAAGTAAATATTTTATTTTTTGAAGTAATCATGTGGTAAATGTAAAATAATTTTTCAATTGATTGAAAAAAACAGCACTTATTTTGAAACTTTTGTCAATTTAATAATAAATCAATTTGTTATTTATCAAATCTTTAGTAAAAACTTTTATAATTCTGCGAAGATTATAGATTGTGTTTATTTTTAATACTTCTATTTGTATGAGGTGACTATATTTATGATGCATTATGTGATTTGTGCAATTCATCCTAAAAAATTGACAACTCGGTATTCTTTAATTTAAAAATGCTTAATGAGATTGCATCTTTGTGCTATCAATAACAATAAAAAAAATAATATGAAATTTTTTGTATCAATTTTAATTGGAATAATCTTATTCATTTCGAATTCTATAATTGCTCAAAATAAGACAACGATTACTGCAACTGTCGTTAATATAACTTCTGATTCTGGTAAAGTAGGTTTTGCTTTATACGACAAAATAAATTTTAGAATGAAACCACTACAAGGTAAAGAATCAAAAATTGTAGACGGAAAAAGTGTCGTTATTTTTGAAAATGTTGCTGCTGGAGAATATGCTGTTATCTGTTATCATGATAAAAATGATAATGATAAAATGGACTTTCAATCGAATGGAATGCCTTTAGAAGCTTATGGTGCGTCTAATAATGTTATGAATTTTGGTCCCCCAAGGTTTGATGATGCCAAATTTACTGTTAACGATAAAAATGTATCTTTAGAGATTAAATTTTAGTAATAAATAATATTGAATATGAATTCTAATAGCGGTATGGCCAAAAGACAGTTTAAAGAAGGAGTAATTGTTAGTCTAAAAATTACGGTCATCTTTGCGTTATTATTCACATTAATTAATCAAAATTTTTCTTTAAAAGCTATTGGTTATACGCTCTTAATATCTGCAATGTATTCTTTTGGATTAGGGCTTGCACAGGGCATTATTAATGATTCTTTAAGTAATAAATGGGATTGGATCGAGCATACGAACACAAGGATTTGGGCAGGTATTGTCACTACAGTCTTATATACAGTTCCTGTGGTTTTACTTATAGATTATGTGAATTTTATTGTAATTTCTGGTCATAATATAGATCGTTTTTTTTCGGGAAGATATCTGTGGCAGCACGTTTTTTACATCATTCTTTCTTTTGGAGTTTCTGCATTTTTACATGCAAGAGGATTTATGATGCAATGGAAAAATTCTGTTAAACAAGAAAGTACAAAACAAGAAATTGTAGCCAAAACAGAAACAGCAAAGTTTGAATCTTTAAAGAATCAATTAGATCCGCATTTTCTATTTAATAGCTTAAATGTATTAACGAGTTTAATTGGTGAGAATCCTACGCAAGCAGAAAGATTTACAACAAAATTATCTAAAGTTTACAGATATGTTTTAGAACAAAGAAATAAAGATTTAGTGCCAATTGAAGAAGAGTTAAAGTTTGCAAAAACCTATATGGAGTTGTTGGGAATGCGTTTTGAAGATGCTGTGAAATTTAACATTCCAGATTCAATCAGTAATGATGCATTAAAAATTGTACCACTTTCTTTACAGCTTTTGTTAGAAAATGCAGTAAAGCACAACGTCGTTTCATCTACGAAACCATTAACGATAAATATCTATGAAGAAGGTAATTATTTAATCATAGAAAACAATATTAACCCAAAAGAAGCAATCGGGAAAAGCACCAAAGTTGGTTTGCAAAATATTGCTGATAGGTATGGGTTAATTACAGATAAAGGTGTTAAAATAGAAAACAATAACAAAACATTTAAGGTGAGTTTACCTCTCTTATATAAAATGAATAATATGATGTATACAGACGATTTAGAGAACAGTAAATATGTAAGAGCAGTAGAAAAGGTAGAGAAATTAAAAGAATTTTATCAAAACTTGGCCTCTTATTGTATTGTAATTCCGTTTTTAATTTTTATAAATTTAAGGTTTTCACCTGGCTTTTACTGGTTTTGGTTTCCAATATTTGGATGGGGAATGGGGCTGGCCTTTCACTTCTTAGAAGTTAATAATTATAATATTTTCTTGGGGAAAAACTGGGAAGATAGAAAAATTAAAGAAATAATGAAAGAGGATAAAAACTAGAAATATAATGGAACAAGAACTTACAACTGCCCAAAAATACGTATTAGCAAAAAAGCGAGTAGAAAAAATAAAAGGATTTTACACGCATTTTGCGGTCTATATAATTGTAAACATTTTTATTTCAGGAATTATAATTTTTGGATTAACAAGTGATAGCGATAACGAATATAATTTTGTAAAAGCAATTAGTCATTTCGGAGTTTATTCTACCTGGTTTTTTTGGGGAATAGGATTGTTTTTTCACTGGTTCGGGGTTTTTGGATCTACCGTATTCTTTGGTGAAAATTGGGAACGGAAGCAGCTAGAAAAATATATGGACAACACTAAACATTAATAATGAAACCAGATAATTATTTACAAGAACAAAAGTATATTCGAGCTAAAAAAAGAGTGGAAGAATTAAAGGGATATTATTGGCATTTAGCGATATACATTGTTATAAATCTATTTTTAAGCGGCGCTCAAGTTGTAGACGGAATTTCGGAAAACAAATCCTTTACCGAAATATTTGTTGATTTTGGTATCTATGGAGTTTGGATTATGTGGGGCATTGGTTTGGTCTTTCATACCCTAAAAGTTTTCGGATTTCCTTTTTTTATGGGAAAAGGCTGGGAAGAGCGTAAAATAAAAGAATACATGAATAATAAAAGATAATTTATATGGAATCTAATATTAAAGAGAGTGTATACAAACAAGCAGGAAAAAGAGTAAAAGAATTCGGTATTTTTACAATCATTTACAAATATTTGTAATTCTAATGGCACCTATTTTCCTGTTTTATAATGCTTTAATTGGTTTTTTTGAAAACGATATTGATAATGGAAATATTTTAGAATGGGTAAAAGTAAATATTTGGATAAATGCATCATTTTGGTCTATTGGTGTCGCTATTCATGGTCTTTTTGTTTTTAAGGATAAGGTTAACGATATAGACAAATGGGAAAAGAACAAAGTAGATGAATTGATGAGTAAAAAAAAATAAAAGGATGGTACAACACACGCAATCAGAAAAATATGCAAGGGCTTTAAAGAGTGTTTCTGAAATTAAAAAATTTTACAAACATTTAGTTTTTTATCTACTGATTAATTTTTTATTTATAGGGAGAAGAATATATAGCGATATTTCGCAGGGAGATTCCTTTTTAGAAGCATTTACAGACATCGATAATTATAATTTTTTCTTTTGGTGGAGCGTCTTTTTAATATTTCATGCTGTAAAAGTATTTAGTTTTCCAAATTTATTTAATAAAGATTGGGAAGAGAGAAAGGTTAAAGAGTATATGAATAAAAAAGATTTAAATTAGGATGACTGTAATTATTATTGAAGACGAGAAACCAGCAGCAAGACGGCTTAACAGAATGTTGCTAGCGCTAGGAATAGAAGCTAAAATAATGTTGCATTCTGTAGAAGAATCTTTAAACTGGTTACAGAACAACGAGCAGCCAGATTTAATATTTTTAGACATCCAGCTTTCTGATGGATTGTCTTTTGATATTTTTGAGGAAATTGAAGTGAAATCTGCTATTATTTTTACAACGGCTTATGATGAATATGCTTTAGAAGCCTTCAAGTTAAACAGCATCGATTATTTGTTAAAGCCTTTAGACGAAGACGAACTAAAGTTTGCTGTAGATATGTTTAAAGAGAAACAGCCAAAACAGACGCATGTTCAAGTAGATTTGGATACTATTCGAAAGCTATTGATAAACCCGGTGGATAGAAAGTTCAAAAAAAGAATAACAATTAAAATTGGACAGCATATAAAAATTATAAATATAGGCGCCGTTGAGTGCTTTTACAGTGAAAATAAATCGACTTATATACACACTATAGAAAATAGAAATCATTTGTTAGATTTCTCCTTAGAGCATTGGCAAGAACAATTAAATCCAGAACAGTTTTTTAGGGTAAATCGTACTTTTATAGTGCACATAAATTCAGTTAAAGACATTATTGCGTATTCTAATTCTCGTTTAAAATTAGTTTTAAATTCTTTTGCAGAAGCTGAAATTATTGTGAGTAGAGAGCGCGTGAAGGATTTTAAGCGCTGGATTGAATGCTATTAGTTGGCAGTTCTAGTTTTTAGTAATAGGTATATACCATAACAATCAAGCGCCAGCTATCGCTCTTTTAACGAGTTACGTCAAAAAAAACAATTTGTTATTTAGTTCGTTATAATGGAGCACTTATAAGTCTTAATTAAAAAAAAAACAACTAAATAATCAATAGTACTTCCATACGCTCCTCAATAATAATCATAACTTCGCACGTTCACAAAACATACACAATTGCCCATACATTTGCAATTGAAAAAATACGATCCATGAATATTTACAAAAAAATTGAAGCTGAAATTCAAGCCGCTTCCCATATCGTTATTACAGCGCACAAATCTGCAGACGGAGACTCAATTGGTTCCTCTTTAGGTTTGCTTCATTTTATAGAAAAGCTAGGAAAGAAAGCAGTGATTTGTCACCCAGATAAAGCGCCAGATTTTCTAGATTGGTTAGATACAAGTGCAATTCTTTTAATGGAAGAAAACCCGGAAGAAGTAACCGCAGAAATGCAAAAAGCAGATTTAATTTTTTGCTTAGATTACAATGCAACTAATCGTGTTGGGCCAGAAATGCAAGCTTTGTTAGAAGAAGCTACTTGTAAAAAGGTGATGATAGATCATCATTTAAATCCTGAAGAATTCCCTACAATAATACTTTCTGAAACTTTGGCGTCTTCAACTTCACAGTTAATTGTAGATTTAATAGAGCATTCAGGATATCTAGACTTATTAGATGAAAGAATTGGAACTCCATTATACTTAGGTATTTTAACAGATACGGGTAGTTTTAGATTCAATTCTGTAAAGCCAAGAACACATGAAGTATTGGCTAAAATTTTAGCTGCAGGCGTGGAGCATCATTTAATTCATGAGAGATTAAGCGATAATAATACAGAGAGCCGTTTGCGTTTGCAAGGATTTGCAATGAGTGAAAAGTTAGAAATTTTACATGATTATAACGTGGCGATTATTTCTTTGTCTAAAGAAGAGCTTGCGAAATACAATTATAAAAAAGGAGATACAGACAGTTTGGCGAATCTAATTTTATCAATAAAAGGAATGAAAGCTGCTATTGTGTATACAGAACGAGATGGTATCATGAAAATTTCTTTTCGATCTAAAGGGATAGAAAATCCTGTAAACGTTTTAGCAAAAGAGCATTTTAACGGTGGTGGACATGCAAATGCTTCTGGAGGAATGAGTGATTTGTCTGTAACGGATACTTTAGACAAGTTAAAAGGGCTAATTCCACAGTACTTTCAAAAGGAGTCATAAAGCTATTTTTAAAGAAATTTGATACACAAAGCGTCTTGTGTTTTAATTAAATAGCAAGGCTCTTTTGTGTTTGTTACTATTTAATATGATGTAATTTAAATTCTATTGAAATTTATTACAAACAAAATCTTTAAATAACTTCAGTTTCAGTAAACTTTTGAGTATGTTTATGCATAAATTTGAAGTACACGAATTTGTAAAAAGTATTCGTAAATTAAAGAAATCTTAGTTATTTTGATAAGATTCCCTTTTAAAATAACAAAACTTAAAAAAGAACGTTATAAAATTAACAAACTAAAAAAATGATTAAAAAAAATACTTTATCAATAGTACTAGTTGCCTGTTCTTTTCTAATTGTGAGTTGTGGTGATGGTGGTAAGTTTAAAATTGAAAAAGGCAAAGTTGGCCATTTAACCCCAAAAACAACCATTCAAGAACTGACAAAGATTTTTGAAAAAGATTCTATTGTAAAAAATTTAAGCGAAGGAGCTCTAGGTGACAACTATTTTCAAGATGATGATGAATATTTAATTTTTGAAAAAGGAGGGAAGCACTTATTAACAATTATACCGAAAGAACAATTAGATTCGGTTTCTACAATAAAGAGTGTAGAAATTCATGATGTGAGATTCAATTCTGAAACTGCGCTAAATATAAATTCTAGTTTTTCTGAAATTAATGTAAATAATAACATCAACAGAGTAGAAACGACCTTGACTTCAGCAACGCTATTTTTAGACGATTTAAATACAACCATAGCAATTGATAAGGAAGAATTAGGTTTAAGAGATTTTACTACTCAGAAAGTGACTTTAGAACAAATTCCTGATTTGGCAAAGATGAAATCTTTTATTGTTTGGTTTAATTAAATCGCAGCTTAGAAGTAACTGTTTACTATTTATGGGATTTTTTTTAAATCTAGAGAACTACTTAAAATATACTACATTTTGAAAAAAAAATATACAATTCAAAAGACACCTTTTGTTGTGCCAACAACAGATGGTAAACTTATAGAAGAACATTTTGGCGGAGCTACAAACGGCAATACTCAGATAAGTATTGCACATATGGTGGCGCCACCTAATTGGAGTGAACCTTTTCAAACTCCAGAATTTGAAGAGTACACTTATATTATTAAAGGGAAAAAGCAATTTATTATAGACGGAGAAATTTTGGTTTTAAACGCTGGTGAATCTATCAAGTTAGAAAAAAATACGAGGGTTCAATATTCAAATCCTTTTAAGGAATCTTGTGAGTATATGTCTGTCTGTACGCCAGCATTTTCTATTGATTTGGTGCACAGAGAAGAAAAATAAGGTTTTGTTCTTTCAGCTAGCTAAAATAATAAGAGGTTTAAAGTAGAAGGCAAACGCATTTAGATTTCCCTTTTTCAAGAAAAAAAATCTTTTAAAACACAACAAGATCAAAATGATTTCTATTACAAAAAGAACTCAATAAATTATTTTAAAGGGTGGTGTTTTTTACTTTTATTTTAAGTAGTAATTTCTTGTTTTTCTTTTTATTAATATAATGCCTTAATACACCTCCTTTCACGTTGTTAACGTCAAATTCAACAATAAAGGCATCTGTATCTATCGCTTGTACAATTCGATACATTTTTCTAATATCAATTCTATTTACAATAGAATGTATAATATCAAAATCTTCTATTTTACCTTTATTTCCAAAGCCAGATGAACCCTTATAAATGGTTAAACCAACTCCTAGTTCTTCTAAAATCGCTTTTTTTATGATGCTGTGTTTTTTAGAAACAATTGTTACTCCAATAAAATCTTCAAAACCCTCTATAACGGTATCTGTGACTTTAGCCGCAATAATATAAGTTAGAATAGAGTAGAGCGAAACCTCAACAGAAACTACGAAGGCAGTAATACCAAAGAGTATAATATTAAAGCATAATACAATCTTACCAATACTAATTCCGAATTTATCATTCAAGTAAATTCCTAAAATTTCAGAACCATCTAAAACTGCACCATTTCTTATGGCAATTCCAATTCCAGAGCCCACTAGCAAGCCACCAAAGATTGAAATTAATAATTTATCAGTGGTAATGGTTTGAAAATTCTCTAAATGAATAAAAATAGCCACTCCTAAAATACTAACAATAGATTTTATTACAATCTGTTTAGATACTGTAAAATAACCTAAAATCAAAAAAGGAATACTAAAGAGCACTAGCAAGTAAGACACTCTTATATCTACTTGAGTTCTCACTAAAAGCGCAATTCCGGTAACTCCACCGTCTAAAAAACCGTTTGGCAACAGAAACGCTTTCAAACCTAAGCTAGTTAATACAACCCCAATAAATATCTGAAAATATTCACTAAAATAGTTTGTAATATTTTTGTTAATCATAGTTTATCGATTTCTTTGGCAAGCAAGTAACGTGTTTTTTAGCAACATTGCAATGGTCATTGGCCCAACCCCTCCAGGAACAGGTGTAATAAATTCCGCTTTTTTAGCCACCTCTTCAAAAGCAACATCACCAACTAACCTGAATCCGCTTTTTTTAGTAGTATCTGCCAATCGAGTAATACCAACATCTATGACAGTAACATTATCTTTTACCATATCTGCTTTTAAAAATTCAGGAATTCCTATGGCTGCAACAATAATATCTGCTTGTAACGTAAGTTCTTTTAAATTTTTAGTTCTACTATGGCACATGGTTACCGTTGCATTACCAACTTTTCTTTTTTGTGAAAGTAAGATGCTCATTGGACTCCCAACAATATGACTTCTTCCTAAAACAACCACATGTTTTCCAGAAGTTTCTACTTTATATCTTTCTAATAACTCTAAGATTCCAAAAGGTGTTGCAGAAATAAATGTAGGTAGGTTCAATGCCATTTTTCCAACATTTGTTGGGTGAAATCCGTCTACATCTTTTTCTGGATTTACTGCCATTAAAACTTTTTGCTCGTCTATGTGTTTGGGTAATGGAAGTTGTACTATAAAGCCGTCAATATCATTATCAATATTTAAAATAGCAATTTCGTTGAGCAACTCTTCTTCTGTAATTTCTTCTGATAACCTTATTAAGGTAGAATTGAAACCAACACGTTCACAGGCTTTTACTTTTGCATTTACATAAGTAATACTTGCACCATTGTTACCAACAATAATAGCTGCTAAATGTGGTGTTTTATGTCCGTTATCTTTTATACTTCTTACTTCTAAAGCAATTTCTTCTTTAATATCTGCAGCTGTTTTTTTTCCGTCTAGTAAAATCATGGTGTGTCTAAAATATATATTATAATATGGATATTAAAGTTATTAAATTGTTTTAAGATAGCGTAATTTTTATCTAATTTATTTAACTCTTTGTCTGAGAGGTTATAAACTGTTGCGTAAAAAACGTATTTATTTTTGCCATTAAATTTAGAAAAGCTTCTTTGATCTCCCGAAAAATCAACGAAGTCTAATGTGGTATAATTTGGGAAAAAACTTGCAACTTCTTTTATTTCTAGGTGTTCTTTATTTAAATAGTCTATTGCTTCTAGTCTTAAAGAATGATACGGAATATGCGCCAAAGTGGCATCCCATCCTTGAGATATTTTTTTTGGATATATCCAAAGGTTTCCTGAAAGGAGTCCTAAAAAAAGAAAGAAATAAATTGTTTTTTTTGATTTGTAAAATTCAGCAATTAATAAAAAACTAAAAATAATAAAACCAATATAGGACACTATGAAATAACGATGTCCGAAAGTATTTGTCGCAAACAAACTTATAGAAATAATGAAAATTACAGCACAAATAGAGATGGTAAGCAACTGTTTGTTTTTGGTTGATTTGACTATTTTTTTTCCAAAACGAAGTAAACTAATTAGTAAGAAAAGAAAGATAAAAACCCTACCAAAATCTAAATACCGCCAAATTAAAACGACACAATTTTTTAAGAAAATTTCTGGTGAAGCTATCTGCCATAAACCTGTCCAAGGAGAGTTTGGATGGGTTTGCAACCAACCTTTTGTGGCCAATCTCCAAGTAATAAATACAATTGCGGGCAAACTTGCTAAGAAGTAAAAAAGTAGAAATTTTAAATTAAAAAAGGACTTTAATTTTTGTCTGTGAATGAACAGGTTGTTTACAATATCAAATATAAAAATACCTGCAAAAAGCATCATACTTCTAAATGTAATGATACTTAGAAAGAACAATCCAATAAATTTTAGACGATTTCTTTGTTTTAAAATCCCGTTTATTGCTAAGAAAAAAAAGAAAAGAATAATTATTTCAGGATTTACCAATACTAGGGTAGTCGCTACCGTAGGATCTGCAATTACCAATAATAAAGCAAAGAGAGCAAAGCGTTGTTTTTTTACGAAATAAAGAATAAATTCGTATAGCTGAAAGAAAAAACCGACAACAAAGGGCAGCATTAATAAATGACTTACCCACAGGTTATGCCCCAGTATTTTCCAAAAGATAGCCAACAAGAAGCCTAAAAAAGGTGGATGACCAGGATCGAAGCTATCTGGCATTGTCCAGTTAAAAATCGAATTTACATACAGTTCGTTTCCCATTTTTGAAGCAAACAAAACATTGTCCCAAAACATACCATAATTCTTAGAAACAAGAAGAATTAGAAGTCCAAAAACCACAAAAAAAATATTTTTGTACTTGTTAAAGATTGTTTCTTTTTTAACTATTTGCAATTTTTATAGTATAAGAAAGGCCACTTATAAAGCAGCCTTGTAATTTTATTGTTTCATTCCCTGCATCATTTGCATCATCTTTTTGCCACCGCCACCTTGCATCATCTTCATCATTTTACTCATCTGATTAAATTGCTTCATCAGCTGGTTTACTGCATTTACTGAAGTTCCAGAACCTTTGGCAATTCTCTTTTTTCTACTTGAATCGATGCTGTTTGGTGTGCTTCTTTCTAAAGGAGTCATAGAATGAATTATTGCTTCGATACCTTTAAAAGCATCATCATCAATATCTACATCTTTCATTGCTTTACCAGCTCCAGGAATCATACCCATAAGGTCTTTCATGCTTCCCATTTTTTTAATTTGCTGAATCTGTGTTAAGAAGTCATCAAAACCAAACTGATTTTTAGCAATTTTCTTCTGTAGTTTTCTGGCTTCTTCCTCATCATACTGGTCCTGCGCTCTTTCTACAAGAGATATCACATCTCCCATTCCAAGAATTCTGTCTGCCATTCTATCTGGATGAAAAACATCAATAGCATCCATTTTTTCACCGGTACCAATAAATTTAATTGGTTTATTAACGATAGATTTAATAGATAAAGCAGCTCCACCACGCGTATCTCCGTCTAATTTTGTAAGCACAACACCGTCAAAATTTAAGATATCATTAAAAGCTTTCGCTGTATTTACGGCATCTTGACCCGTCATCGCATCTACTACAAATAAAGTCTCTTGTGGTTGTATTGTTTTATGAATTTCAGAAATTTCTGTCATCATTTCTTGATCTACTGCCAAACGACCAGCGGTATCAATAATAACTACATTTTTACCATTTGCTTTTGCATACTTAACAGCATTTTTAGAGATTTCTACCGGGTTGTTATTTCCAATTTCTGCATATACTTCTACACCAATTTGGGCACCAACAACTTGCAATTGATTGATTGCAGCGGGTCTGTAAACATCACAACCTACTAAAAGTACTTCTTTAGATTTTTTAGTTTTTAAAAAGTTTGCTAGTTTTCCAGAAAAAGTAGTTTTACCAGAACCTTGTAAACCAGACATTAAAATAATAGTTGGAGAACCTCCTAAGTTAACGCCAACAGTTTCGCCACCCATTAATAATGTTAGTTCGTCTTTGACCAACTTAATCATTAATTGGCCCGGGTTTAATGTTGTTAGTACATCTTGCCCTAGTGCTTGAGTTTGCACTTTTTTTGTAAATTCTTTTGCAATTTTAAAATTTACATCGGCATCTAGCAACGCTCTTCGAACTTCTTTTAAAGTTTCTGCAACGTTAACTTCTGTAATTTTACCGTGTCCTTTTAATGTGTGTAAGGCTTTATCTAATTTATCGCTTAAATTATTAAACATAATTTGTGTCTTTTTTTGGAAACACAAATATAATAAATTAACAAGTATTTTTATATAGTTATTTCAGCCTTTTTATGACTGCTTTTTCTCAAAGCATAGGATTGAAAAGAAGTGTTTAGAATGTGCAAAAATGGAAATTTCAAAACAAGACTTTATATAAAGTTATTGCTTTTTTTTCAGGTTTACGAGGAGAAATGAAAAATATACCCATGCATTTTTGAAGTATTCACCAACACTTAAGAAATGTTTTTTTTGTGTAAAACTTTTTATCAATAGGTAGTTTATATATCGCATCTATTGAAATAAAGGATAAAAAAAGAGCTCATAATGAGCTCTTTTTAAAATGAAATTTTTGTTACAATTACTTATTTCTTAGCAACAAACTCTAAAGCATCACCATTTATACAATGACGTTTTCCTGTAGTTTCTTTTGGTCCATCGTCAAAAGAATGTCCTAAATGACCACCACAAGTATTGCATTTCAATTCTGTTCTTGCATATCCAATTTTATAATCTACATCTAAAGCTACGTTTTCTGCAATTGCTCTATCAAACGACGGCCATCCAGTTCCTGAGTCAAATTTATATTGAGAGGCATACAAAGGTGTTTTACAAGCAGCACAAACAAAAACACCTGTCTTAGCGTTTTTGTTGATAGCACTTGAGAAAGGACGTTCTGTACCAGATTCTCTAAGAATATAGTACTGTTTGTCTGTAAGTTCTTTTTTCCATTGTGCTTCTGTTTTAACAATTTTATATTTTTTAGAGGCATCTTGTGCTTTGGTAGAGCAGCTTGTTAAAAAAATAATAACCAATAGGAATAGTATATTTTTCATAAATTTATTTTTTACTTTTGACGATTATTTAATGTAATAATTACAAAATAATTTTTTTATAAAGATAGATTTTTATCCACAGATATAAAATGGGAATTGGTAAGAATTTACTTGAAGTTGTGATTGTGATAAAAAAGAGGTTAAAATAAAAATAGATGAGAAAAATAATTTTTTTAGTAGTGTTGGTGTTTCTTATTGTTGGTTGTAGTACGGTTCCAATAACAGGAAGAAGTAGAGTTAATTTTGTAAGTGATGCCCAAGTTTTACCTGCAAGTTTTGCACAATACAAAGGTTTTTTGCTAGAGAATAAAGTTTCTACAAATACAGTCATGACAAATCAAATTAAAGATATTGGTAAAAATATCTCTGAGGCAGTAGACCGATTTATGAGAGCTAACAATATGGTTTCTGAAGCAGATTCTTATAAATGGGAGTTTAATTTAATTGAAGATAAAACAATAAATGCGTGGTGTATGCCTGGTGGAAAGGTTGTTTTTTATACAGGCATTATGCCAATTTGTGCAAATGATAATGGGGTTGCTGCAGTGATGGGACATGAAGTTGCACATGCATTTGCAAAACACGGTCAAGAAAGAATGTCTCAAGGTAAGATGCAGCAAATTGGCGGATTAGCAGTCGCTTTAGGAACTTCTAATGAAGATCCTAAAACACAGCAAATTTGGAATACTGCATTTGGAGTTACTACAGGCTTGGGTGTTTTAAAATTTAGCAGAGTGCATGAACAGGAAGCAGACAGATTGGGTTTGGTTTTTATGATTATGGCTGGTTATGATGGCGCGGAAGCTGCAGAAGTTTGGGTTCGAATGACTGAGAAGTCTAATGGGAAATCACAACCAGAAATTTTAAGCACCCACCCGTCAAACGCTTCTAGAATTCAGGATTTAAAAGCGTATTTACCCACGGCCAGAATGTATGCAGCAAAATATAATGGTGAACCATTTGCCAAGTGAAAAAATAGCGAAAACTTTTACTATATTGTGTGCGGTTCAATAACTATTGAATCGCACTTGTATTTTAAAGCAATTCTATGTTAAAAATTGGAGATAAAAAATTAATAAACGCTTGGGCATTTTATGATTGGGCAAACTCAGTATATTCTTTAGTAATTAGTACAGCTGTTTTTCCTTTGTTTTATTCGGGGATTACAAAAGGTAAGGTAATTTCATTTTTAGGAGTGGAATGGGATCATCCGGATACACTTTATAGTTATACCCTATCTTTTTCTTTCTTAGTGGTGGCAATTATGTCGCCAATTTTATCTGCTATTGCGGATTATACGGGCAATAAAAAGAAATTTTTAAAGATTTTTTGTACTATAGGTGCTATATCTGTCATGAGTTTGTATTTTTTTGAAGGGTTAGATACTGTTTGGATTGGTATTGTTTTTACTTTTTTTGCAAGCATTGGTTTTTGGTCTAGTATTGTTTTTTACAATTCGTATTTACCAGAAGTAGCGCATCCAGAAGACCAAGACAGGGTAAGTGCAAAAGGTTTTATTTATGGATATATTGGTTCTATTATTTTATTAGTTATCAATTTAATAATGATCCTATTTCACGAATATTTCGGAATTACAGAAGCTTTTGCATCTAGAGTCTCTTTTGTAATGGTTGGACTTTGGTGGATTGGTTTTGCACAAATAACTTTTAAGGCATTACCAAATAACAGCTACGAGAAAAAACCAGAAAAAGATTATATATGGAAAGGATTTAGAGAACTTAAAATTGTTTGGTTAGAGGTTAAACAACTGCCCACATTAAAGGGGTTTTTAATCGCTTTTTTTCTACTAAGTATTGGTGTACAAACAATTATTTTATTGGCTGCAATTTTTGGATCAACAGAATTAGAATTGGGGGCTATGAACTTAATAGTTACTATCTTATTAATACAATTTGTTGCTATTTTTGGAGCATTTGTTTTTTCTAGAATTTCTGAAAAATATGGAAATTTTAAAGCTTTAAAAATCACCATTTTAATATGGATATTGGTTTGTTTTTGTGCGTTTCTTTTACACAAAGACCTACCAAACGTAGAGACCTGTTTTTACGGATTAGGTGTTTTATTAGGTTTGGTTTTGGGAGCGATACAATCTTTAACCCGTTCTACATATTCTAAATTATTGCCGAAGACCCAAGACCACGCAACCTATTTTAGTTTTTATGATGTTACCGAAAAAATAGCCATTGTATTAGGAACCTTTGTATTTGGTTTTTTATATGCTTTAACAGATTCTATGCAGTGGAGTGTGCTTTGCTTAGCGCTCTTCTTTATGGCTTCTTTAGTTGTTTTAAGTAGACTGAAAAGCACAGAACATGTGCACTAATAAAAGATTTTTCGAATGCCAATAAAAACAAAAACCAGTACAGAACTTCCAATAAAAAAAGGAATGATCAATTCTTTTAAATTCAATACTAAGAAAACACTTATTATTAACAACTGAAACCCTAAACCAAAAGTAGAAATCAGGGTCATTAACCAATTAGGAAAAGGTTTTCCTTCGGGTGCATTTTTGTCCAAAGCATAAATTATTTCATCAAAAATTCCATACAAAGCTTTGTATATAAAAAACAAAACAGTTACATTTTTTTGTTTTTCTCCGGGCAACGCAACGGGTGTTTTATCTTCAAAAACTCTGCTTGTGGTATCTCCTGCAAATCTATTTCTAAGAATTACATAATAGTAGTTGTATAGAGTTCCCTGTAATTGAATTCCGAAAAAGGCTAAAAGAATGTACCCAAAATGGGTGTTTGTTAGGTATCCTATGGTACTTAAAATAATAAAGTTTAAAATGATGTCTGAGACCGAATCTAAGAACCTACCTGTATAAGAAGGTGTTTCTTTTACTCTTGCCAATTCTCCATCTGCAGCGTCTAAAATAGATTTAAAAATCAAGAAAAAAGCGGCCGCCCAATAATAACCTTCAACAATACAATAAACTCCAACCAAACCAGAAATAACGAATGCTATGGTAACATCTACAGGTGTAAATCTTGTAAATTTTAAAGATTTTGCGATAATTCTAGCAATTGGTCTGCCATAGTCTGACAGGTCCGTAAATTGGTGTGCTTTTGGTAATTTAGACATAAATGCTTTTAATGGTGAGCATTTTTATCCCTTTAAAAAAGATATAAAACAGCACAATTTGATAAAGTACAAAAGTAAAAAAAGCATTACAATAATAGAACACTTTTTGTAACTACTTTTTACGGTAATACTCTTAAACCCAAAAAGGCATTGTATTCAATAAAATACAATGCCTTTATAATTTGGATTTAGCTACTTTTTTAATTCACAGTAATTTCAAAAGTTACTTGCACATCTGTTTCTCCACCTGCGTTTGTAATATTCCCAGCACTTACGTTGTCTGCTGATTTGTTTGGTTCGTGTCTTAGCGTTATTGTAAAACTACCAGTATTGGCAGTACCTGTTAACAAACTGAACTCAACTCCTATTGGATCTCCATTGCTATCCTGATCGTTGTATGTTGCTGTTGCGATAGCATTCGTGAAAGAAAAAAAGAACTGGTGCTCTTCATCTTCTTCTAAAATTTCTAAAGTAATATCATCAGCAGGACTTTCTGTTTCATTTAGAATCTTCAAAGTTGCGTCATATGTTGTATTTGCATCAAAATTTCCAGAAACACTAATAACAGGTGCATTTGGTCCATCACCATCTAAATCGATACTCTCTAAAGTTATTTCAGTACCACCATTTTGTGGAACTAAGGTTGCTCTAACCGTTGTGATAACTTCTTCCTCGTTAATAACTACGGGGTCTTCAGTCTCAGAACATGCTGTGAAAATTGATGCTATAAATGCTAAAATTACTATGTTTTTAATTAGTTTCATTTTTGTATGTTTTGTTTAATATTTAAATTTTAATTGTAATAAATAATTTCTTCCAAGGTCATCTGCAAAATATCTTAACCTATTTAAGTATGCTCTATACTTGGTGTTTAAAATATTTGTAACAGTAATTCCTACGGTTAGGTTTGTTTTTTGCGACACTCTAAAGGTGGTATCTGTATTAAAGTTTAGCAAGTGATAACTGCTAGGGGTATCGCTAAGGTCTAATAAGACGTTCGAATTTGTGGTTGGAATAAAAACTTCAAAGTTGTTATTTGGAAATAAATTTTGTTTTAAAACAAAATTGCTTTCTAAATTGGCATTAAAATGATGCCATTTTTTGTTTGAATAACCAACTGTATTCTGAGTGTTTGCAGCGGGAATATCTATCAAATCTCTGCCATTACTGGCATCCCTTCCTCTAATAAATGATGTTTTGTTATTAAAATTAAGGTGCTCCGTAATTTTTTGTTGCAAATTAATGTCTACCCCAAATAAATTTGCAGTAGTTGCTTTATAGCTCCAAACAGGAAATGCCCCACGAATTGTTTGTTCTATTCCGTTTGGTTCTATGTATAAAAAGTTACGAATATGATTAAAAAATAAGGCTACAGATACATTCGTTTTTGGATTTCGAAAATCATAGCTGGCAGCAACTCTGTTAGAAGTTTCTTGCGATGCTCTTAAATTACCCAATTCTATTCTTGCAGCAGAGTGGTGCAATCCATCACTAAATAATTCAGACGGATTTGGAGACCTACTTGCCAAAGCATAGCTGAAATTAAACGAATTCTCATCATTTAATTGATGAAAAAAACCAACGGAAGCGGACACATTATGATATGTAAATTCAGGATTCACTAACCATTGTGTGTTAAAATCACCAATGATCAAATCACTAAAATCCACATCATAATTTCGTTCGTTCCACCTACTTTTTAAATAGAACTTCTTAGCGTTGATGTAATTCACATCGTAGCGAATTCCAAAATCTAATCGGCTGTTGTCATTTATAATAAAGTTACCAATGGCAAATGTGCCAAAATCGTATTTATTATAATTAGGAATCAACCTTTTAACACCAGTATTCGGATTTGAAAAGTTATTTTGATATGCACCCACAAGTCCTACTTTATATGTTTGGTTTGATTTCGAATCGAATTCAAAGCTTGCTTTTAAAGAATGAGAATTTAAATTTAAATCAATTGCCGGTTTGTTTTTATCGTCACCAACTCGAATGTCAAACTCGAACCTTTTATTGTTTTGGAAGTCGTATTGCACAGTTAATTTTCCTAACTTCTTGAATCTTTTGTAAAAATCTACTTTTACCAATTGATGCATTACTTCTTGTTTAGGAGAATTAATGGCGTACGAAAAGTCTTTAACAACCAAAGAAGCGTCTGAATTTATGGCATTTACTAAATCTTCAATATTTCCTATATGAGAAGATTTTAATATACCAATTTCATTTTTAACATAGGTATAATAGACATTAAAGCCATACTCAAATTTCTTTAAACCTGTTTGTAAAGAAAATGCTTCAGAATTTAAGCCCGTATTGGTGAGTATATAATCTGGACTTTCAAAATCGCCATACTTTTTAACCGTTGTTTTTGCATTTACATAATACCCTTCTTTTGTAGATTTAGATAAAGAAGAATGAAAGCTAAAACCTTGGCCATTTGTTTGTCCTGTTAAAATACTTTTACCATACAGACTGTCTTTTTTAATAATTCTATTTGGTTCTACAACAATTACACCGCCAATAGCATCACCACCAAACTCTAGGGCATTTGCACCTTTTATAACCGTAATTTTTTCTGCTGTATTAATATCAATATTAGGTGCATGCTCGATTCCCCATTCTTGGTCTTGTAAACGGACACCATTTGTCATTAAAATAACTCGACTACTATGCAAACCGTTAATCATCGGCTTTACAATGGTATTGCCAGTATTAATAGCGGAAACTCCAGAGATGTTTTTTAAGGCATCTCCTAAATTCTGACTGCTATATGCGTCAATAACATCAGATTTTAAAACGGTAGTTTGGGTCGTTTTCATCTTTAATTCTGAAGTTGATGAAATACGAACCTCTTTTAGTTCTTCTGAATGGTGCTCTAAACTAAATTCTTTCGAGGTGTTTTTATTTATAGTGATAAATACCTCTTTAGTTTCGCAAGAAATATGAGAGATAAAGAGATGGATTTCTCCACTACATAAATTCTCAATTTCAAATTTCCCCTGATTATCTGACGTTATATATTTATTCAAATTTTTAATAAATATGGTGGCTCCAAATATTGAAGTTCCGTCATGATAATCTGTTATAGTACCTTTAAAGTTATAGGTACATTGTTGTGAATAACCTGTAAAAGTTATGAAACACAAGAATGTACAAAAAAAGATTTTTTGAATCATTTTAATGCTTTTATATTAATATTAATAAATTAATACTAGCAAGCAGGTGGGCCCCTTAGGCGGTAAGATAAAGGTTGATACTCTAATAAGAAATTATAAGAACCATCAATAAGAACCGTTTTTTTAATTGGTATTATCGATGTGTAAGTGTTATTTGGTAACGAGGGTGTATTTACCTTAAAAAAATGAAAATCGCACTCCGTAACATTTTCATGCACATGATTTTCTGTTTGAGAATTACATACTTGGTGTGTATGATTTTCTAAAGCATGAACAATTTCTGTACCGGATGGTAAAAAGAATACAATCAGGAATAAAAGGGCGATATGTTTTTTAAGTAGTATAATAGTATTGTTATTTCTAGTTTTTAAATGGTGTATGTTAGCGTTTAAATAAAATGAATCTGCAAAGTACAAATAACCTTTGAAATGGAATCTATATTTGTGTTAACAAACTCGAAAGAATAAAATACAAGTTCTTATTGGCTTCAGTTGAGAATAAGAAGGTACTGCTTTCAAATATTTTAAAGCCTGTAGGCATTAGACAAGAAAGAGTAGGCCATTCTCTTAATCATAGAAAAGGACTTCTAAGTAATGGATAAAAGCACTTATTATAATACGGATGAATTTATTTCACTTTATAAACTGTGCCGTCTGTAAGAAACTTATTGAAGCCTATTTTTGCTGAAAAATCATAGGAATCGTCTGTTATTTTAGTTATTTGGACATAAATAGCGTCTTTGTCTAACTGTTTTTTAGGCGTTTTCATTTTTAAAGAATAAAAGAAATTATTTTTCCATTTGATGTATAATGTATCAATTTGTTTAATTCTTTTTTCTCCGGTTACGCTATCGTTAGAAATACTAATAATTTTATCGTATTCTTCAATTTGAATGCTATCAATTCTGGTGATTGTTGTTTTGCTGTATCCTTTTCCTGCAGGAACCTCAAAGATACCTTTTCTAAATCTCTCTGGATTTCCTTTTTCTGAAGAACACGAAAATAAAATAGTTAAAAATAAACAAGAAAAAAGTGCAAAGAACAAGGCATTCCTTTTTTCTGAAATAATTTTATAAATAGCTGTTTCTTCTTTTCTTTTTATCATCTTAAATTCCTGTGTAGTTAGCTGGCGTAATCGCCTTTAATTCTTCTTTAATTGCAGTTGAAACCTCTAAAGTATCAATAAAATTAGCAATGGATACTTGATTGATTTTTTCGTTGGTTCTCGTTAGTCCTTTTAAAGCTTCATAAGGATTTGGATATGCTTCTCTACGTAAAATTGTCTGAATAGCTTCTGCAACAACTGCCCAATTATTCTCTAAATCTTGTTCAAACTTTGCTTTGTTTAATAGCAACTTATTCAATCCTTTTATGGTAGCTGTAAAAGCTATAATTGTATGACCAAATGGCACACCAACATTCCGTAAAACAGTGCTGTCTGTTAAATCTCTTTGCAATCTAGAAATTGGTAATTTTGCAGAAAGATGTTCGAAAATTGCATTGGCAAGTCCCAAGTTTCCTTCAGAGTTTTCAAAGTCAATCGGGTTGACTTTGTGCGGCATCGCTGAAGAACCTACTTCACCTGCTTTAATTTTTTGTTTAAAATAATCCATAGAAACGTAGGTCCAAAAATCTCTATCTAAATCTATGATGATGTTGTTGATGCGTTTTAAAGCATCAAACAAGCCTGCCATATGATCATAGTGCTCTATTTGTGTTGTTGGAAAAGAGTGGTGTAAACCTAACTTATCTTGCACAAATGCACCTCCAAAAGCTTTCCAGTCTATGGTTGGATATGCAACTTTATGTGCATTAAAATTACCAGTTGCGCCACCAAATTTAGCAGCATTTGGTATGTTCTTTAATCCATTAAACTGTTCTTGTAAACGCACTACAAAAACATCAATTTCTTTACCTAAACGCGAAGGAGAGGCCGGTTGTCCGTGTGTTCTAGCCAACATCGAAATGTCTTTCCATTCAATAACTAATTCTTGTAACCTTTCTAACAGTGCTGTATACTGTGGTACATACACATCTTGCATTGCTTCTTTTATAGAAAGCGGAATAGCGGTATTGTTAATGTCTTGAGAAGTCAGTCCAAAATGGATAAATTCTTTATGTGGTTGTAAACCTAAAGCATCAAATTTTTCTTTGATGAAGTATTCAACAGCTTTTACATCGTGATTTGTAATGCTTTCTATGTCTTTTATTTTTTGAGCATCGTCCGCAGTAAAGTGTATATAAATTTCACGCAAAGCACCAAATAAATTGTTGTCAAAACGTGCCAATTGTGGCAAAGGTATTTCGCACAACGCAATAAAATATTCAATTTCTACTTTAACTCGATATTTAATTAAAGCTTCTTCAGAAAAATAATTTGCTAGTTTTTCAATTTTATCTCTGTAACGTCCATCAATAGGGGAGATGGCATTTAGTTTTGTCAAGTTCATTTTTAGTTGTGTTGTGAGCAACAAAAATAAGGATTAAAAGACATTTATTAATGTGATTCTGCATGTTTTTCTATCTTGTTTTTCTTCCATCATTTAAAAGTTTCATTCGTTGTTAGGTTTGTAGCTAAACTTATTTTTGCCACTAATAATGTATCTTTGTTTTAAAATTTTGTTTCCATGATGCCTACAAAAAGTTTGTATTTTGTTTTTATTTTTTTGACGGGTTCTTTGATGAGCAAAGATTGCAGTGCGCAAAAAATCAATCAATTTGACAGTAATAACAACAGAATAGGTGTTTGGAAAAAGTACCATCCAAATAAAAGAATACGCTATTCAGGTCAATTTAAAGAAGGAAAAGAAGTAGGTGTTTTTAAATTCTATAACAGTACTACTTCAGAAAAACCAACAATTGTAAAAACTTTTTATAGGAATTCAGATTCTTTATTGGTTCAGTTTTATACTTTAAGCGGAAAAATAAAATCGCAAGGGGTTTTAAACGGAAGAAAAAGAACTGGAGTGTGGAAATATTTTTATGCTGATGGCAGCATAATGTCTCAAGAAAATTATAAAGATGGTTTGCAGCATGGCGAACAACTTGTGCAGTATCAAAACGGTAAAGTAACCGAAAGATCTCTGTTTAAAAATGGTCTATTAGATGGACTTTCATCTAAGTTCTCCAGTAAAGGAATTTTAATTGAAGAAGTAACTTACAAAAATGGCAAACCAAGCGGCTTGGCAAAGTATTTTGAATTGAATGGAGATTTAAAGGAAACCGGAGTTTATAAAGACGGCAAACGAGTTGGAAAATGGGAATATTACTTAGACGGTGAATTAGCACCAATAAAAGAGAAAAATAAATTTAATAAAAAAGGTTTGTAAATTAAGAAGCGTATTCAAATTACTTTTTGAATGCGCTTCTTTTAACAGTTGTAAAGGTTACTTTAAAAGTACTTTTCTTATTGCATGTATTACGCCATTACTTGCTTGTACATCTGCAGCAATAATAGTACTTACTCTATTGTTTGCATCGGTTAATGTTGCACCACCTGTAATATTTGCAGTAATATCACCGCCTAAAGTTCCAATAGTCATACCATCACTTAAGCCAGCAGCTAAAACATTCGCACCGGCAACGGCATGCATTTCTAATGTTCCTTTAAGGGTAGGTTCATCAATATCATCTAAAGAAGCTACGTTTAGTTCTGCTAGCAAATCTACAAAAGCGTCATTTATAGGGGCAAATACAGTAAACGGAGCAGGTGTTGTTCCGTTTGCAGTTGATAGAGTACCAACGAAATCGAAGGTTAAATCGCTTCTTGTTAAAGCGGTTTTTAAAATAGAAAAATTAGGATCTGCTACAGCAAACGTAACCACTGTTGGCAAGTCAATAACAGTATCTACAGCGTGTATAGTTCCGTTATCTACAGACACATCTGCAGTTGTAACCGTTGCTATTCCATTGATTACAACACCGTCAGCGGTATTTATATACAGGCTCATATTATTTCCAGTTGGTGTAGCTGTGGATAAAGAGCTTACTTCGTATCCTGTTGTTAAAGAAGACGAAACCGCATTTCCACTAACAACATGATTTAATAAAACTTGCGTTAAAACATCGGTTGGAATGTCGCTTAAGGCTGTAAGATTGTTCGCCGATAAAAAAGCTGTAAAAGCTGCATTGTTTGGTGCAAATACGGTAAAAGGTCCTTCTCCCAGCAGAACTCCAGGCAGGTCTCCATCAGCCAATAGTAAAGCTTCTAGTAAAATACTATAATCTGCATTACTACTTACAAAATCAACTATTGTATTTGTTTCTGGTACTGGAGCTGGTGAGTAATCATCGTCATCATCACAACTTATAAAACCAGTGAATGATAGCGCTAAAATTAAAGTAGTTTTAAATAAATTTTTAAAAATTTTCATAATTTAAAGTTTTTTTTTGTTTAAGTATTTTATGATACTATTAAACAAAAATAGTTAAACATTTCCTTGTTTAGTTTTTTTTAACAAAACTTAAACAAAACTTTAGCATTTGAAAATTGAATTTTCTATTTGGTTATTTGAATTAAACCTTACTAAATAAAAATCTATGTTGTAAATTTGTAAATCAATTAACAAAGAATGAAAAGAGTAGTTGTTGGTCTTTCTGGTGGTGTAGACTCTAGTGTTACGGCCTATTTATTAAAGGAGCAAGGGTACGAGGTGATTGGGCTTTTTATGAAAAATTGGCATGATGATTCCGTAACTATTTCAAATGAATGTCCGTGGTTAGAAGATAGTAATGATGCCATGATTGTTGCAGAAAAATTAGGAATTCCTTTTCAAGTGGTAGATTTAAGCAATCAATACAAAGAACGTATTGTAGATTATATGTTTGATGAGTATAGCAAAGGGAGAACACCCAATCCTGATGTACTTTGCAACCGAGAAATAAAGTTTGATGCTTTTATGGAGATTGCTTTAAAATTAGGTGCAGATTATGTAGCTACTGGTCATTACTGCAGAAAAGGAGAAGAAATGATTGATGGCAAACCTATTTATAAATTGTTGGCAGGAAAGGATGGCAACAAAGATCAGTCTTATTTTCTATGTCAGCTTTCTCAAGAACAACTAACAAAAGCAATGTTTCCTATTGGCGAATTAACGAAGCCAGAAGTGAGAGAAATTGCTAAAAAAGCCGATTTAATTACTGCCGAAAAGAAAGATTCTCAAGGGTTGTGTTTTATTGGTAAAGTAAGATTGCCAGAGTTTTTGCAACAAAAACTACAACCTAAAAAAGGGAATATTGTGAATATTCCTGCAGATTTTTCTCAGTATACAAAGTCAACTCCTAAGTTTGAGAGCATAGAAGCAGAACTAGCCTATTTTTCAACAAAATTCTCTTACAAAGAAGAAGATGGTAAAGCACTTGGCAAGCACCAAGGAGCCCATTACTTTACCAAAGGGCAGCGCAAAGGCTTAGACGTTGGTGGAACAAAAGAAGCATTGTATGTTATAGAAACAGACGTTGTTACAAATACAATTTATACTGGCGAAGGCAAAAATCACCAAGGCTTGTATAGAAATGTGTTGCTTGTCTCAAATGAAGAAATCCATTGGATTCGTGAAGATTTAACGTTAAAAGCTGGAGAAACCATGCAAGTTGAAGCTAGAATAAGATATAGACAGGTGTTAGAAAAAGCAACATTACATAAAGTAGAAAGTGGCTTATATGTTGCGTTTGAAAACAAACAAGCAGCCATTCAAGAAGGGCAGTTTGTTGCTTGGTATAAAAATGAAGAATTATTAGGCTCTGGAGTAATTTCGTAATTTTTTTAAGTTTATGAATTGATTCTTTGGAGCTTACCTTTTTGCATTGAACTGAGATTTCACCAATATTTATTAGAAATCTAAAAGTAAATTAATACTGAACCATTAGAAATAATGAAAAATAGAATTACAAGTTTATTCGGAATAAAACAGCCTGTTATTCAAGGAGGAATGATTTGGGTTTCTGGTTACAAATTAGCTTCTGCGGTTTCAAATGCTGGCGGTTTAGGTCTTATTGGCGCGGGATCTATGTATCCAGAAGTTTTAAGGGAACACATTCAGAAATGTAAAAAGGCAACGGACAAGCCTTTCGGAGTAAATGTGCCGATGTTGTACCCTGATATTGAAAAAATCATGGACATTCTAATTGAAGAAGGGGTACAAATTGTTTTTACATCTGCAGGAAATCCTAAAACATGGACGCACTTTTTAAAAGATAAGGGAATTACTGTGGTGCATGTTGTGAGTTCTGTAAAGTTTGCTTTAAAAGCAGAAGCAGCGGGAGTAGATGCTGTGGTTTGCGAAGGATTTGAAGCTGGCGGACATAATGGAAGAGAGGAAACAACTACGTTTACGCTAATACCAATGGTAAAACAACAAGTGAAGATTCCAGTAATTGCGGCAGGAGGAATTGGTTCTGGTAGAGGAATGCTGGCTGCAATGGTCTTGGGTGCAGATGGTGTTCAAATAGGCAGCAGATTTGCAGCAACGGATGAATCTTCGGCCCATCAAAACTTTAAAAACACCATTATTGCCGTAAAAGAGGGGGACACTGAATTAACTTTAAAAGAATTAGCGCCTGTGCGTCTGGTTAAAAATAAGTTTTATAATGATCTGCAAGACTTGTACAAGACAAAACCAACAACAACAGAGTTAAAAGAGTTCTTAGGTAGGGCAAGAGCAAAAAAAGGAATGTTTGAAGGAGACTTGGATAATGGCGAGTTAGAAATAGGACAAATAGCTGGTTTGGTAAACGAAATTAAACCTGCAAAAATAGTTTTAAATGAAATAATTGACGAATTTAATAAGGTGAAGTGTCTTATAAACAGTCTTTAGTCTTGTTTATTTGCATAATCTTCTCTAATTAATTTATTCGATACTATATTTAATATTGCTATTGATAAAAAGAAACCACCACAAGTTTCAATTCCTAAAAATGTTTTAATATGCGGTTAAAGAAGAGAAAAGAGGGAGCAGACACAGTAAAACAATGAGTTTTATTCTTTTAATAAGTACTATTAAAGGTGTTCCTGATAAGCTATTCAAATACTAATTGGTTTCTTTTCTGTTACTGTTTTTGTTTTTTTAAAAAGAATATGATAAAAAGTATTGTTTTCCAATTTCTGGCATTATCTTTGTATTTCAATTAATGTTGTTAGTAATTAAACAAGCAACATATTTAATATTATTATAATGAATAAAGGTACCGTAAAATTTTTCAATGAATCTAAAGGATTCGGATTTATTACTGAAGAAGGAAACAACAAAGAACATTTTGTGCACGTGTCAGGATTAGTTGACGAAATTCGTGAAAACGATGAGGTTGAATTTGACTTACAAGATGGTAAAAAAGGATTAAACGCAGTAAACGTAAGAGTTATATAATTATATATATATTACTAGTTAATTTTTTATCCAAAAGCCTATCAATAATTGATAGGCTTTTTTTATTTTTGTATTTCTAAATACAGCTATGAAAGACGGAAGACAAAGAAAAAACATACAAATAGGTATATTTGTAGAAATAGTTCAAAAACAAAACCAAAGCTCTGGAAACTTGACGCAAGGAAAAGTAAGTAAGATTCTAACCAAATCTGTGACACATCCTTATGGTATTAAGGTACAGTTAGAATCTGGTCTTGTGGGTAGAGTTAAAAATATTATTGAATAATTATTTTAATGGAATGCTAATTTCATACAACTTTCTACTTCGGTTGTTTAAATGATGCTCTCTTAACCAAGGATTGTGAATTTTAAATTCCTTATAATTCATGCCAAATTCTTTAGCAAATAAAGTGAGGTTAGAAATAGCCGTATCTACTTTTACGACCCTCGTTTCTTTAGTTGTGTATAGGTCTTCTTTATCAAAAATAAAACCATATTTTTTCGGATTTGATATAATCTCTTTTAGGGCTAAAATTCTAAAAACATATCTTTCTGTTTCATTTGGTAATTTAGCATCGTAATAGTTGGTTACTTCTTGCGCTTCTAACCTTCTAGAAATACCGTAATTACCAGCATTATAGGCCGATGCCGCTAAAGTCCATGAACCTAATTTTTCTTTTGCTTTTATTAAATACTCTGCAGCAACTTTTGTAGATTTTTCAATATTGTAGCGTTCATCTACATTGTCATTTATTTCTAAACCGTATTCTTTTCCGGTAGTTCGCATAAAATGCCACATACCTGCTGCACCCGCAGAAGATGTTTCATCTGTAAAACCACTCTCTGCCAAGGCTAAAAATTTAAAATCGTCTGGTAAATTGTATTTTTTTAATAAAGGTTCTAGAATAGGAAAATATTTATTCGCTCTTTTAAGCAGTAAAATTCCGTTAGACTGCCAGTACGTATTTACCAGCAACTCTCTATCCATTCTTTCTTTTACGTCGTTAATTTCTACAGGTACTCTTTCTCCTGCTAAATTAAGTCCGTTAGGAAGTTTTAATGCCTTTATTTTGTACCCCTTATGCGTCTGTAATTCAGGGTTTGTTTCTGTTTTAAGATTAGCGTTGTAAAAAAGTATGGTTACAATACTAATGATTAAAAGAAAAAGAATACGTTGTGCCAGTTTCATACTTACCGTTTTATAGTATAAATATATGAAAACGGTCTTGCATTACCAAGTTAAAATGGTATCAATAAGTTTAGATATTTTTTTAGCTTTTGTTAAAATCATAATGTGGGTCCCACCTTCAATTTTAATAACATTTTTAATGTTTTTAATAGGGAAAACAGCATCATTTGTACCATGAATATGAACCGTGTTTTCTATTGATTTTGTTTGTTCCCATTTTATAATACTTGCAATAGACCAATGCAAATATTCTTTACTTCTAATTGAAAGATACTTTTTATATAAGTCTGCTCTTTTCTTTAAAGATTTACCTAAGAATAAACCTAAATAATCTTCAAAGTTCTCGATTAATTTGGTGGGAAATAGTTTGTAAATTTTTGTTTTTTTAGCAAATTTAAATCTTATTGGCAACTCATCTTGATGTTTGACACTAGAGATAATAATAACTTTTTTTGTAGCTATAAATTTAGCCAATTCTTGAACAATAATGCCACCAAAAGAAACTCCGATTAAAACAGGATTTTCTTCTTTTACTTGATGAAGTAATCTAGAGGCGTAACTAGCAATATTCTCGGAAGAGGAAAGAGGCATAATCCAGTTAATGTAATGAAGACTATATTTATTAGTATCAAATTCTAAGTTTTCAAAGACTTTTGAATCTGCTGCTAAGCCTGGCATGAAATAAATAGGAATTTTCTCCACTATTTTTAAGTTTTAAGGATTTTTTTTGATTAAATTTAAACGAACAGACCCATCTTCATCAATTTCGGATAAAGTAATTTCATGAAAGGTATTTACCAATCCAGGATTCCAAGGTGTTTTCACTTTTACATAATTTTCTGTAAAACCATGAATATATCCTTCTTTATTTTCACTTTCAAACAAGACTGTTAGCGTATTTCCTAATTGAGATTCATAAAAGGCACGTCTTTTCTTTGCAGATAAACCGCGAAGCATTTTGCTTCGTTTTGCTCTTATTTTTTCAGGTATAACCCCGTCTAGTTCCACAGCCGCTGTATTTGGTCTCTCAGAATATGTAAAAACGTGCAAATAAGAAATCTCTAAGTCGTATAAATAATTATAAGTTTCTAAAAAAAGCGCATCAGTTTCACCAGGAAATCCAACAATAACATCTACACCAATACAAGCGTTTGGTATTACGTTTTTAATCCTAGAAACTCTATTGGTATAGGTGTTTTTTAAATACCTGCGTTTCATTTTTTTAAGCAATTCATTTGAGCCATATTGCAGTGGAATGTGAAAATGTGGCATAAAGGAAGAGGAAGTGGACACAAAATCAATGGTTTCATCCTTTAGTAAATTAGGTTCTATTGATGAAATTCTTAAACGATGAATTCCTTCTACTTTATCCAATTCCTTTACCAAATTCAAAAAGGTATGTTCGTGTTTTTTATTACCAAACTCACCTTTACCATAATCGCCAATATTTACTCCGGTTAGAACAATATCTTTAATTCCTTTAGAAGAAATTTGTTTTGTATTGTCTAGTACATTTTGCACGGTATCTGATCTAGAAATCCCCCTGGCCGGTGGATTGGTGCAATACGTGCACTTGTAATCGCAACCATCTTGTACCTTTAAAAAAGCACGTGTTCGACCTCCAATGGAATAAGCACCAACATAAAAATCTGCATCAGAAATTTCACAAGAATGCACTTCACCAATATTATTTTTGGTTAAATCGTTGATATAAGAAGTCACATTAAATTTTTCTGTAGCACCTAAAACCAAATCTACACCGTCTAATGCTGCTAATTCGGTTGGTTTTAATTGTGCATAACATCCAACGGCAATTAGAAAAGTTTCATCGTTTTGTTTTAAAGCATTTTTAACAATTGATTTAAAGCCTTTGTCTGCATTGTCTGTCACAGAGCAAGTATTTATAACATAGATATCTGCTTTTTCTTCAAATTCTACACGCTCAAAGCCTTTACTCGTAAAGTTTCTAGCAATTGTAGAGGTTTCTGAAAAGTTTAGTTTGCATCCTAAAGTATAAAAAGCCACCTTTTTTTCTGCATTCATTTGTTACATTTAGCATATGCGAAACTACAATATTATTCAGGATTTTTGAAATAGAAAAGCGACTTATTAAAAGTACAATTTCAGAATATAGTATAAGAAAAATTCATTTATAAGGATGCTATGAGACACTACTTTTTTTTGAAAAAGCTTTTTGTTTTAAGGGAATGAAAAATTACCAATTAATTCTTGCTTCGATAGGGAAGTGGTCTGAATGTTTTTCTGAAAAAGTTACAAATTTATTAATAACAGCGTTGTTATCTGTTAAAATAAAGTCTATTCTTAACGGAAACCAATAGTTGTATGTTTTACCAAAGCCTTTTCCGGCTTCAATAAAGGCATCTTTTTTATTTTCAGAGATTTTATTATACATCCAAGAATAAGAGGTATTGTTAAAATCCCCACACACTACTTTTTGACCTTTCCATTGTTCTTCATGCTTTAAAAATAAGTCCGTTTGATATGCTTGCTTTTTAAAGGATTGTGAGACTCTTTTAATTAATTTTCCTGAATCTTTCTCTCCGAAATTTTCTTCATTGGGCTTTATCTGTAAAGACTCAAAATGAGTATTGTAAATTCTAATGGTATCTTTTTCCTTTACGATATCTGCGTAAATAACATTATTAGAGGTATTCTTGAAATCTAAAGAACCAGAATTTATTATTTTATATTTTGAGAATATTGCCATTCCGTATTTTGCGAGTTTTGATTTTAGTGCGATATATTTATACGGAAAGGTTATTTTTACTTTCTTGGATTCATAATACTCTTGAATAACTAATATATCAGGATTTTTTTTAGCAATAAAATCGAAACCATTTTGCTTGAGTATGTCCGTTTTTTCGGGTACAAAAAAATCAAAGGTTTTTACGTTGTAACTCATCACTTTTAAATCTGAATTTAATGATGAATTTGTGCTAGATATTTTATAAAACGGAGCAGTAAAAAACCAACCAATACTTAAAGTTATGAGTGATAAAAGAAACTGTTTTTTTAGCTTAAGAAGCCAATAGATAGTAAAAACAGCATTTATAATTAATAATACAGGCACAAATAAGTTTAGCACTGCAAATACAGGAATTGTTTTCGGAGAGACATAGGGTAATAAAAAAGACAGCAATAGAAGCGCGGCAAATAAGGAGTTTACGAGGTAGAGTATTTTGTCTAAAAAAGATAGATTTTTCATTTAGGTTTTACCTTGTTTAAATAAAAATTCTTTTTCTGTTTTGGTAAGTGTATCGTAACCAGATTTACTTATTTTATCTAAGATTCCATCTATTTGTTGTTGATTTGGACTGCTATTTTTAACGGTATTTTGTTTTCTTTTTGCAGATTTGTAAACTGTTTTTAACGGTTTTTCTTTCTTTTTAAAAAAAGCTAAAAATATACTTGAAAAATTTACTTTTTTATTGCTTGCTTGGCGCACATATAAATAACCGAATAAACTACCTCCTAAGTGAGAAAAGCTCCCACCAGCATTTGCACCAATAAGTCCAATGATATCAAAAGCCAACCAGATAGCTGCCAGGTGCCAAAACTTTACAAAACCTATAAATCTAATTTTTATTTGATAGTTAGGTATGTAGGTGGCAATTCCTATAAATATTGCAGATATTCCTGCAGATGCTCCCACTAAAGTAGTGTTTACTCCTTCGAATAAAGGAAAATAATTCTGACTGATCACATACAGAAGGCCTCCAAATAAAGTACCTAAAAGGTAAAAAGTTAAAGCTTGTTTTTCTGTAAAATATTGAATAAAAAGATTTCCAATAAAATACAACGTAATCATATTAAAAATAAGGTGAAGAAAATCTGCATGCAAGAAACCATAGGATAATATAGACCACGGTTTTGTGAGATATGTATCTGTACTGTCATCTAAAGAAAACCATTGCATTAAAAAGTTTTGTTCGCCCTTATACAATCCTTGAAAGACCGTAATTAAGAGTGTCAGTAGAAAGATAGCAATGTTTAGGTATATTAATTTTTCAATTATAGTACCTGTTTTATACTTATTTTTAAGCGTTTCTATAAAACCCATTATGTAGTTTTAAATTGATTTTTTTTCCAAGAATAGGCAATAATAAATCCGATCAAGGCGCCGCCTATGTGTGCAAAATGGGCAATATTACCAACTGAGTATTTTGTCATTCCAAAAAACAAATCACCTAAAATCATTACCGGAATAAAGTATTTTGCAGCAATTGGAATTGGTAAAAAGATCAATGCCAATTTTGCATCTTTAAAATACATACCGAATGCCGCCAAAACTCCGTAAACGGCACCAGAAGCTCCAACTGCTGGCGTATTGTAAAGTTGATTCATTCTTTGTAAATCTACGTTTTGGTACATTTTAGTGGGATTCATTAATTCAAAGATTTCACTTTGTGAGATTCCAGAACTTACGAGAGTTTCTAGTGCTGCATTAAATTGATAATAGTTTACCAACGTATAAATTACACCTGCTCCAAGGCCCGCAGAAAAGTAAAAGAATAAGAATTTTTTTCTTCCCCACATTTGTTCTAACGGCGTTCCAAAAGCCCACAAACCGTACATGTTAAATAAAATATGAGAGAAACTAGCGTGCATGAACATATGTGTAATGTATTGCCAGAATCCAAAATTTTCATTTTCAGGAAAATGCAATGCCAACATATTGGTAAAATCTAATTGCAACAATTGTGGTGCTACAAATAAAATTACATTTATTATAATAAGGTGCTTGATACCATCTGTAAGTTTA
>JBLHIE010000009.1:0-39052 GCA_047614925.1 Arenicella sp. | reverse complement strand
AAATTCTAGGGAAGTTTATAGGAATACTTTTTGTTATTTGTGGAGCAGCTGTTATTTTATCTCTAATTATTGGAGGGTTTTCTGTAGGAAGTTTCGAATTTTTAAACATTGATGGCGACTTTATTAGTTACCCAGATTTTTTCTATGAAGCTACTTTGCCGAGGTGGTTGTTAACACTTTCTCTATTTACTTTAATAGGAATTCCATTTTTAGTATTATTAGTTTTAGGCCTTAGAATGCTGTCTAGTAACATCAAACAATTTAGTAAGATAACCTCTATCACTCTTTTAGTAGTTTGGTTTATGGCACTTTTAACAATCATATTTACGGGTGTAGAATTCGGAGCATCGCATGCTAACTATGGCAAATCTATTAGCAATAACAGGCTAGATATTGTTAAAAAAGATACGCTTGTATTAAAAATGATAAATAACGATGTACTTTATTATCAAGAGAACTTAAAAAGAAGCTCTAGGAAGCATGAGGTAGCAATAGGTGACAAACTAATGTTGTACACCAATAATATTCGTCTAGACGTAAAAAAGAGCAGTACAGAAAATGCTTACTTTATTATTCAAAAAGAATCTTATGGACGAAGCCGTATAAAAGCGAATAAAAATGCTAAGAATATTCAATATAATTATACGATTACAGACAACGAAATAGTTTTTGATACTTTCTTTTTATCTGATTTAAAAAATATTTATAAAGATGAAGAAATAGATATTACCGTTTTTATACCAGAAACTACAACTATTTATTTTGATAGTTCAATAAAAAACTTTCTAAGCAATGTTAAAAACAAAGCTAATATTTATGACAAAGAAATGATAGATCATCATTTTAAAATGACAAATACCGTCTTAAAGTGCACAGATTGTATTGAAGAAATTAAGGAAGAAGAAAAAGAGCAAGCAATTATTTAATACAAGTCAGCCAAAAAAAACGACAACTGAGTAAACAAATTTAGCGGGTAGCTATTTATTAAAAGATATTTACCGTCTTATTTAAAAACAAAATCATGAAAAAAGTAAACATTCAATTTTTAGCAATTCTTTTTATAGCGACAATTTTCACTTCGTGTGGGTCAGATATGTTCAACGGCGTTGTTGGAAACAGAAATATTGTAACTACAGAACGCACGCCACAAGCAGATTTTTCTGGCATAAAAGTAAGCACAGGTATAGACCTTTTCATTCGCCAAGGAAGCACAAATGCAATTACCGTTGAAGCAGATGAAAATTTACATGACCTTATTATTACAGAAGTAAAAGAGGGTGTTTTAAATATATATATAGATAAAAGTATTTGGAAATCAAAAGCAAGAAAAGTATATGTTACCATAGAAAAACTATCCTTTTTAAAAGCTACCAGTGGAAGCGATGTGCAGAGCGAAACGATTATAAAAATGAATGAAATTTCTATAAGTGCAACCAGTGGCGCAGCAATAAAAATTGACGTGGAAGCAGAAAGCGTTGCCACAAGTACAACAAGTGGTTCTTATATTAAAATTACAGGAACCACTATTAACCACGCATCTAATGCCACAAGTGGAAGCTCTATTGATGCCTATGATTTAAAAAGCGATAATGCTATTGCAAAAGTTACCAGTGGCGCGTCTATAAATATTTATGCTTCTAAAAAGATGGAAGGAAAAGCAACTAGTGGTGGAGGTATAGATTTTAAAGGAAATCCGGCAACAATAAATAAAGATACTTCTTCTGGCGGAAGTATTTCTAAAGAGTAGTAAAAAATCTTAAATACGTATTAAAAAATTAGCTATGAAATCCTTTTTAGAACCTTTCAAAGACAGCATCATTATAAAAGTACTCACAATAATTGGAGTATTTCTATATCACTTTTTTATAAAATATTAGAAAGCTAACTTCTAATATGGTTACTAATACTTGGTTTTATTAGTTTACTTGGTAAGACGCTGTTTGTATAAAACAGCGCTTACTGTTTTATATAATATATAAAATGCCTACTCCGTTGCTTTTTTATAATCTACTAACAGTTTTTGTATTGCTGCATTCTCAAAAACAATAGGATACAATTCGTTTAAAATGATATGGTACTCATAATCTATTTTCATAGCACTAATTAAGTGCGTGTATGCAAATTTTTCTTTACTTAAAACAAAAAATAGCCCCACCAAGCGGTATTCTACTTCTGCAAAATTTTTATGCGTCTTTTGTGCTGCTAACAAAACTTTTAAAGCATCATTAAACGCACCTAAAAAGGATAAAACATCTACTAAACCCATGTAAATCTCTATAGAAGTATCTCCCAATCTTAGGCAACTGTTAAAACCAATCACTGCCTCTTCAAAAAAACTTAGTTTTAAATTTATTTCAGCATAACGTCTCCAATACAATGCGTTGTCTTCATCAATCTTTAAAGCTTTGGTGATGTAATATGCTGCTTTTTGATAATTTTCTTGATCAAAATATAAATTGGTTAATAAAATCCAACCTTTATCTAAAAACGGATCTTCATGCACCGCCTTTTTATAATAAGAAACGGCTGCCCCTAACTTGCCAAGTTTTTCATAGCATTCTCCTATTCTAATATATACATATGCTGTAGGATCGTCTAATTCTACAGTAATTAAGTAGTTGTCAATCGCGTCTTGATAGTAGCCTAATTGTTCTAAAGTTTTCGCCTTTTCCAAGTAACCACCCACAAAAGATTCATCAATTAAAACGGCATAATCAAATGCAGTTAAAGCTTCTTTATAGTTTTCTAAAACAAAATGTTGCCTTCCTAATTGATGCCAAGCAACTTCGCAATACGGATTTAGTTCTATGTATGAAATTAAATATTTTACAGCTTCTTGGTGCTGTTTCTGCATATCAAAACAATAAACAATATTGTAGAGCGCAGAATAGTCTTCAAAATCGGCTTCAATACAATATGCAAAGTTTATCCGAGCATTTTTAAAGTCTTCTAGGTACAGATATTCCATACCCATTAAAGACCAAACATCTATCTTATCATCGGTTAAAGACAGTGCTTTTTGTAAGTTTAAAACAGCTTCTTTATGAAAACCTTGTTTCGAATTTATGGTTGCTTTTTGAATAAAAACCTCTTCATTTCTTGGCGCTAAAACCTCAATTCGTCTCAACAACTTAGACGCCTTATCAATTTCATTTTCAGTAAGGTAAGCCTCTACCATCAGCAATTTTAAGTCAATAGATTCTGGGTGTTGTTCTAAACCCAGCTTAATTGCTTTTTTTGCCAATGATATTTTACCTGTATCTAAATAGTGGACAATTATTTCTTCAAACTCAACCAAATCAAAAAAATAGATATTGTTGGTCTTAAGCATGGATTCAAATTTTAATAGAGACATAACTATGATATTTGAATTAATACTTAAAGGTACTTTAACTCTTGTAGAACACTAAGAATTGCACTATTTCTTTTCAACAATTTAATTAACAAAACTGGGGCATTTATTTAGCCCTTAATAATTTTGTGCATACATAAATTTATGCTAATTTTGATTTTCAATAACTATCATCTTAAATTGGTAGCATTCTTATGAGCAAAAAAACCTTATTGAACTCTAAAGATATTGAAATTATTCTCCATCGATTGGCTTGTGAGCTTATTGAAAACCACAATGATTTTTCGAATACTGTATTAATTGGCTTGCAGCCTAGAGGCTCTTATTTAGCAAACAGACTTGCAAATCTTTTAAAAACAGTATACCATATTAAAAACTTAGAGTTAGGTCTTTTAGACATCACTTTTTATAGAGATGATTTTAGAAGAAAAGAAACTCCTTTGGCAGCAGAAACTACAGAAATGAATTTTCTTGTTGAAGACAAAAAAGTAGTTATTATTGATGATGTATTATTCTCTGGACGCAGTATTAGAGCGGCATTAACAGCCATACAATCTTACGGAAGACCACAAAATATAGAATTATTAGTATTAATAGACAGGCGTTTTAGCAGACATTTACCCATTCAGCCAAATTATAAAGGAAGACAAGTAGATGCTATTAATGAGGAAAGAGTTTTAGTAACCTGGAAAGAAACGCATAAAAAAGACGCTGTTTTCATAGAACTTAAATAACGTTATTAAAAATAGCTTTTTAACTGTAAAAATGAAGAAAAATAAACAAATATCTAACTTAAAACCTTTGATGTGTCAGAATTAAGCGTAGAACACTTACTGGGTATTAAATATTTAAAACCCAACGATATTGATGTTATTTTTAAAACTGCCGATCATTTTAAAGAAGTAATCAACAGGCCTATTAAAAAGGTACCTTCTTTAAGAGATATTACCATTGCAAATTTATTTTTCGAAAACAGTACGAGAACAAAACTAAGTTTCGAACTAGCAGAAAAACGACTTTCAGCAGACGTTATTAACTTTTCTGCAGGACAGTCTTCTGTAAAAAAAGGAGAAACATTGATAGATACCGTAAACAATATTCTAGCAATGAAGGTAGATATTGTTGTCATGCGACATGCTAGCGTTGGCGCTGGTGTTTTCTTATCGAAACACGTAAATGCAAAAATTATAAATGCGGGAGATGGCACCCATGAACACCCAACACAAGCCTTACTAGACTCTTATTCTATTCGAGAAAAACTAGGCAGCGTAAAAGGAAAAAAAATAGTAATTGTGGGTGATATACTGCACTCTAGAGTGGCGTTATCTAATATTTTTGCACTGCAATTGCAAGGTGCACACGTAAAAGTTTGCGGCCCAACCACTTTAATTCCTAAGCATATTGCCAGTTTAGGCGTAACAGTTGAAACCAATTTAAAGAAGGCATTAGAATGGTGTGATGTGGCTAATGTTTTACGCGTACAACATGAAAGAATGGATATTAAATATTTTCCTTCTACGAGAGAATACACGCAACTTTTTGGGATCAATCAAGAGATATTAGACAACCTTGGCAAGAAAATTATAATCATGCATCCAGGTCCTATAAATAGAGGTGTTGAAATTACTAGTGATGTTGCAGACTCAAATGATTCTATCATTTTAAATCAAGTAGAAAATGGTGTTGCTGTTAGAATGGCAGTTATTTACTTACTAGCACAGCAGATAAAAAGATAAAATGCAAATAAAAGAAGCAACAAATTATACGCTTATTACTTCGGATGAAAATTCATTGACAGAATTTCAAAAATCAGTATTTGAAAAAATAAATGATTTTGAAACAGCACATTTAATACTTCAAATTTCTGAAGACATTAACATAGAAAATACAGAATTTTTATTATTTTTGAATGTAGCCGAACAAAAACAAGAAAACGGCACCTCTTTTATAATTGTTAATACTACTGTAGACGCAGACGATTATCCAGAAAACCTAAATATTGTGCCTACTTTGCAAGAAGCGGAAGACATTTTAGAAATGGAAACAATAGAGAGAGCATTAGGGTTTTAAAAATAGCAGATGGTTAAAAAGTTACTTTTTACTTTACTTTTATCAATTTCTCTTATCAGTTTTTCGCAAGAAAAAACGGTAGAGAAGCTATCTACTGCGCCCAATCCATTTGCAAATTCTGCTCAAATTACGTTCACCTCTTCATTGGATGCTTCTGTGCTCTTAACGGTTACCAATGTTCTAGGAAAAACAGTTTTCAAAAATACATACAAGACTAAAAAAGGTAAAAATAGCATTCCTTTTTATAAAAACGATTTAGCAACAGGCATGTATATCTATAGCATACAAAGCAGCAACAGCACAATTTCTAAACGTTTTGTGATCAAATGATACAACTTACCATTCTCGGCTGTCATTCAGCAACACCGCGTGTAAACGCTTTTCCAACTTCACAGTATTTAGAAATAAATAACAACCACTTTTTAATAGATTGTGGTGAAGGCACACAGCGTCAAATGCGAAAATATAAAGTGGGGTTTTCTAAAATAGATCATATTTTTATTTCCCATTTACACGGTGATCATTTTTACGGATTGGTTGGTTTATTATCTACCTACGGCATCTTAAGTAGAGAAAAAGAAATGCATATTTTTGGACCGATTGGCATTAAAAAAGCCACTTTACAAATGCTAAAAATCTCTGAATCTCACGCAAAATTTAACATGATTTTTCACGAGTTGTCCTCTAAAGAAAGTGAGCTTATTTACGAAGACGACAGGGTTTTTGTTCGCACAATACCATTGACACACAGAGTTTATACCAATGGATATTTATTTACAGAAAAAGAGAAACCTAGAAAACTAAACATGCTAAATATTAGCGGATATCCAGAAATAGATAAAGCAGACTATCTAAATATTAAAGCGGGTAGAGATATAACCTTATCTTCTGGAGAAGTGATATCAAATAAGGCCTTAACAATAGATCCGCCAAAACCTTTAAGTTATGCATTTTGTAGTGATACAAGTTACAAGCCAAATATTGTTCCTATTATAAAAAATGTAGATTTATTATATCATGAAGCTACCTTTTTGCATGACCGACAAGATTTAGCAAAAAAAACAAAACACTCTACTGCCATTGAAGCTGCACAAATAGCCAAAGATGCAAATGTGGGGCAGTTAGTAGTTGGTCATTATTCGGGCAGATACCCAGATACTTCTTTATTTCAAAAGGAAGCAGCCACTGTTTTCGAAAATGTTTCTTTGGCAAAGCCAGGCGCTGTTTTTACAGTAGACTAATTTTAATATTGATTGGTTGCTAACAAAACCAAAGTACAGGCAACCTCCGTTTCAATATTATTTTCTTGCAATAAGGCTACAAAGTCGTTATTTTCTGTACCCGGATTAAAAATAACTCTATTTGGTTTCAAACCAATGATATAATTATAATACTCCGCTTGCCTTTTCTGATTTAAATACAAGGTAATTGTATGAATGTTCTGATAAAGAACTTTTTCTGTATCAATAGAAATAGAGGCAACTACCCCTTTTAACAAACCAATAGCAACCACCGGAATGTGCGCTCCTGTTAATTTCTTTATTGCCTTATTAGAGTATCTATTCTCTTTTAAAGAAGCTCCGATGACTAAAGTTTTTTTCTTCATATCCACACATTTTATAATTCTTAGTACACAGTAATAGAATAATACATCGTGATTAAAGACCACATAAATTTCTTAAAAAACAACACGCTACTTTCTATTTACTTTCAACAGAATCTACTGAGGCAACTACGGCAATCATTATATTTACAGCACAAAACAATAAGATAAAAATAAGATTTGTGCTTGAATTTTCAAATGAAATAATTCCAGCTAACTTGTTCAAAACAAAGAAAAACAAACTCAAGTTTGACAACAATAGTAACAGTTTATATTTTTTCTTCATCTTATAATTTCAAATTATAACAGCTTATCCTCTTCTACCCATTCTATTGCTTCTCATTTCTACCATTTTACTTCTTACTGTGGTCGTATAATCCTTTTTTGTGATTTCTTTTCCTTTATCAGGCGCTTCAATAGTGGCGGTATTTTCTTTATTAATCACAATTTCTGTACATAACAATGTGGTGTTTTCTGCACTTACCTCCAAAATTAAACCTGGCAAACCCCAAAATTCTGCAGGGCCTTGCGCAATAGGTATTTGAGGTGCGTACCAAGCTTCTACAATAATCAATTTTTCTTCTGGCGCTTTTTCACTTTCCTCTTTATCGGTATTCGTTCTTAAGTCGCTCCAAGAAAAATTATACCAATTTAATTCAGCAGCGGGCACAAAAGCTTTTGCTTTGTAACAGGTATATTGTCCAATTTTCTTAGTTTCCGTTCCCATGGTCCAATCAATGCGGTACAACGCGTCTTTTACTAAAAAACGTTTTCCGTAGAACTCTTGAGCTTGCACTAAAGTAGCCTCTTTCACATTTTTGTATTGATCTCCCCTAGAAAAATAACCACCCCAAGAGTCTGTTGCTCCAGAAATTGCATCTATTTTTTCTTCTTCTAAAAAAGTAGCTGCGGTGCTATTGAAACGCAAAATGTATGTTTTTTCCAATCTGTTTTTAAGCCGTGCTGCAACTTCTTTTTTTCTAGCTTCGCTTAATCTTGCCCCCCAATTGCCCAGTTCCATTTTAGACTTAGAAACGTATGTTACCTTTCCACTAAACTTTTGTGCATTCGCATTAAATGTAAAAATAGCGATGGCTGTAATAGAAACGAATTTAACAAGATTTGCTTTCATAATTCTTTGAGGATTTTAAGCTTTGTTTAGCAAAAGTAGTGAAATAATAAACAACAACTTTTTACGCTATAAAATGAACACCCTTTTAAAGATATTTGAATTCAACTTATTTCTATTCAGATCATAAAAAAAACGCGACTAAGGGTTCTTTACGAAATAAAGTGTACAAAATAGGCGAAGTAATTTTGTTATTTTTCAAGGCACAAAATCTAATAATAGCCTTAGCTACATCAATGTTTTGTAACAAAGAAAAATAGCAAAAGAACAAGTATAGATGTGTCTGTTATTTCGTGACAGGCCCTAAATGCAATATTTTTTTTTATAAATATCTAATAAACTAAATACCGAATGTATTACCAACGTATAATGACAGAACCCCAAGTAAATCCGCTACCAAAAGCGGCTAAAACTACAAGATCATTATCCTTTATTTTACCTTTTTCCCATGCTTCCGTTAGCGCAATAATTACAGAAGCAGCGGTAGTGTTGCCGTACTTCATAATGTTATTATATACTTGGTCATCTGATAATTGAAACTTCTTTTGTATGAACTGCGCAATACGTAAATTCGCTTGATGCGGAATTAACATATCAATATCTTCTTTCTCTAAATTATTAGCTTGTAAACCCTCTACAATTGCTTCAGAAAAGCGCGTAATCGCGTGTTTAAATACAAACTGACCATTCATATAAGGATAATATGAAATATCATCCGGATTATTCGCTTCTAAAATCTCGGGCACCCAACGTTGTGTAGAAGGTCCTTCTAAGGCCAATTCTTTTGCATGTTTTCCTTCCGAATGCAAATGAGAAGATAAAATTCCCTTCCCTGCTTCTTCACTTCTAGAAAGTACGGCTGCTCCTGCTCCGTCACCAAAAATAACAGTTACATTTCTTCCTCTTGTAGACTTTTCTAATCCACCAGAATGGTTCTCTGCACCAATAACTAAAATGTTTTTATACATCCCCGTTTTTATAAACTGATCTGCAACAGACATCGCGTAAATAAAACCAGAGCACTGGTTGCGCACATCTAAAGCACCAATTGTTGGCATATCTAACATTTCTTGCACTTGCACGCCACCTCCAGGAAAATACATATCTGGACTTAAAGTTGCAAAGACAATAAAATCGATATCATCTTTTGTCAACCCAGCTCTTTCTATGGCAATTCTAGCTGCTTTTGCACCCATAACTGCGGTAGTATCTCCAGATTCAGGAGCTATCCAACGTCTTTCTTTTATCCCTGTCCTTTCTTGAATCCATTCGTCGGAAGTTTCCATAAACTCCTTTAAATCATCATTAGTAACAACATTTTCTGGAACATAATATCCAAGACCACTTATTTTTGAATGATACATAGTGTATACTTTTATTTGCTATTTGTTTGTGCAAGCTAAAATAGTGAAATTTATATTCATTTTTATACTGTCTAAAAGGTTATAATTATGTCATCTTGTCACAATAATCTGTTTGGTATTTTTTTTGACTATAAAAAATTGTAAATAACAAATTAAATAAATAGAGATAAATGGCAAAAGGAAATATTAATGTATCAGTAGAAAATATTTTTCCACTGATTAAGAAATTCTTGTATTCAGATCACGAAATATTTTTACGTGAATTAATTTCGAACGGAACAGACGCAACATCTAAATTAAAACACCTGATTGCTATTGGTGAAGCAGAAACCGTTTTAGGAGATGCTAAAATTGAAGTTAGTATTGACAAAGAAGCAAAAACAATTACCATTAAAGATCAAGGTTTAGGAATGACTGCAGATGAGGTTGAGAAATACATCAACCAAATAGCATTTTCTGGCGCCGAAGAGTTTTTAGACAAATATAAAGACAACGAAGCAGGAATTATTGGTCATTTCGGATTGGGTTTTTACTCAGCTTTTATGGTGGCAGCAAAAGTAGAACTAATTACAAAATCTTTTAAAGATGCACCTGCTGCGCATTGGACATGTGATGGCTCTCCTGAATTTACATTAGTAGAAAGTGACAAAGCAGATAGAGGAACGGAGATTATTTTGCACATTTCAGAAGACTCTTTAGACTTCTTAGAAGAAAGTAAAATTGAAGGTTTATTAAACAAATACAATCGTTTTAACCAAGTGCCAATTAAATTTGGAACAAAAGAAATAAACGATCCTGAGTTTACACCGGCAACTACTAAAGATGCAGAAGGTAAAGAAACTACAGAAGCACACAAGCAAATTACGGTTGACAATATTCTGAACAATACGTCTCCTGCTTGGACAAAAATGCCTGCCGATTTAAAGGAAGAAGATTATGATAATTTCTATAGAGAATTGTATCCAATGCAATTTGAAGAGTCTTTATTTCACATTCACTTAAATGTAGATTATCCTTTTAACTTGACAGGAATTTTATTCTTTCCAAAGTTAAGTCCGTCTATGGACATGCAAAAGGACAAGATTCAATTGTACCAAAATCAGGTTTTTGTAACTGATAATGTTGAGGGAATTGTACCAGACTTTTTACAAATGTTAAAAGGGGTAATTGATTCTCCAGACATTCCTTTAAACGTTTCTCGTTCTGGCTTGCAAGCAGATGGCGCAGTAAAGAAAATAGCTGGTTATATTACTAAAAAAGTAGGTGACAAATTAGTTTCTTTATTCAAAAAAGACAGAGCAGATTTTGAAAAGAAATGGAACGATATCAAAGTAATTATTGAATACGGAATGTTGTCTGAAGATAAGTTCTTTGACAAAGCGAAGAAATTTGCATTGTATCCAACAGTTGCAGATACGTATTTTACCTTTGATGAATTGCTTGAGAAAACAAAAGATACGCAGACAGATAAAGAAGGAAATCATATTGTTTTATATGCTTCAAATAAGGATGCGCAACACAGTTATATTCAAGAAGCAACTGCAAAAGGATATGAGGTTGTTATTTTAGATTCTCCAATTATTTCGCATTTAATGCAGAAATTAGAAGGTTCTGCTGAAAAAGTGAAATTTACAAGAGTAGATGCAGATCATATTGATAATTTAATAAAGAAAGACGACAACGTAATTTCTAAATTATCCGACGAAGAAGTAGCTACTTTAAAACCCATTATTGAAGGTGCCGTAAATTCTAAAACATATACAGTGCAATTAGAAGCGATGGATTCTGCTTCTTTACCTTTTATCATTACGGTTCCAGAATTTATGCGTAGAATGAAAGAAATGCAAGCTTCTGGTGGTGGTGGCGGAATGATGGGAATGGGTAACTTCCCTGACATGTACAATTTAGTGGTAAACACAAACAGTCCGTTAGTTTCAGACATCTTAAACAATAAAGATGCAGCAGCACAGAAACATTTAATTTCACAAGCTTTTGATTTGGCCAAACTATCTCAGAACCTTTTACATGGTGCAGAGTTAACAGACTTTATCAAACGTTCTTATGCGTTGATTAAATAAGTACAAGGTTGTTTTAAATATAAAACCTCTTTGTTTGCACAAAGAGGTTTTTATTTATATTAGAGTAAGAGATAATTAATTTTAAGAAACAATTTTATAAGAAATGTTAGTCATTAAAAAAGCAACGCTAAAAAACGCAAGTTTGCTATCTAAACTTAGTGTTGCCGCTTTTATACCAGCACATGGCCACTCTGCACCTAAAGAAGTTGTGGACGGTTATATTGCAGCCAATTTTAGTGAAGAAAATTTTAGAAAAGAACTTTCTAATCCGAATTTTCAATACCATATATTGTATTATAAAGAGGAGATTGCTGGTTTTTCTAAAGTAATTTTTAATCAAGAAAACGAACATGTAGTAGATAAAAATACTACTAAAATGGAACGTTTATACTTATTACAAGAATTCTATAATTTAGGGTTGGGCAAAGAATTACTCAACTTTAATATTACTTTAGCAAAAGAGAATAAACAAGCCGGAATTTGGCTATTTGTTTGGATAGAGAACTTAAAAGCAATTGCTTTTTATAAAAAAATGGGCTTTCAAAAAGTTGGTGAACATAATTTTGTATTATCGCCAACTAAAAGCAATCCAAATCATATTTTATATTTAAAGTTTTAATTAGCGTAAAAAACAAAAAAAAAGACATTATGAAATTATCAGAAATAAAAAAGCACCTTTCTAGTTTAAAAAATATCGCTTTTAAATTACCAAACGGAGATTTGGTACAACCACATTTTCATGTAACAGAAGTTGGTAAAATAACCAAAGATTTTATTGATTGCGGTGGCAAAGTAAGAAGTGAAGCGGTTATTAATTTTCAACTTTGGGAAGAAAACGATTATGACCACAGACTGCACCCAGATAGATTACTGCACATCATTGCGTTGTCTGAAAAGAGATTTCAGTTTGAAGACTTAGAGATTGAAGTAGAATACCAAGGAAAAGAAACTATTGGCAAATACGATTTAGATTTTGATGGAACAAACTTTTTATTAACATCAAAACTTACCGCTTGTTTGGCAGAAGATGCTTGCGGAATAACGCCTGCAAAATCTAAACTAAAAATTTCTGATATGGGTACTGAAGCAAACTCTTGTGCACCCGGTTCTGGTTGCTGTTAAAAAATAATAGTGCGAACATCTGAAATTATAAAGCATATGATTTCAGAAGTTCGCAACTATTTTATTCTTCTTCTATTGCCTTAGAGTTTTCCGAATAGGTTCTCCATTTTTCTAAACACGCTGTAATATCTTCCGGTACTTCAGAATTAAATCGCATAAACTCACCCGTTGTAGGATGTGTAAAACCTAAGGTCTTGGCATGCAAAGCCTGTCTTGGCAATACTTTAAAACAGTTGTGTACAAACTGCTTGTATTTTGTAAAAGTGGTTCCTTTTAAAATATCATCTCCACCGTAACGCTCGTCGTTAAAAAGGGTATGTCCAATATGTTTTAAGTGTACTCTAATTTGATGTGTTCTGCCCGTTTCTAGTTTACATTGTACCAAAGTAACATAGGTTAAACGCTCTAGTACTTTATAATGTGTTACTGCGTGCTTCCCAAAATCGCCATCAGGAAAAACAGCCATTTGTAAACGGTTTTTTAAACTTCGTCCTATATTTCCTTCAATACGGCCCTCGTCTTCAGATACATTACCCCAAACCAAGGCATAATACAAACGCTCTGTAGTTCTGTCAAAAAACTGACGTGATAGATTCGCCATTGCAACCTCTGTTTTAGCAACTACTAGCAATCCGCTTGTATCCTTATCAATTCTATGCACCAAACCTGGCCTTTCATTAGAATTTGTAGGTAAGTTTTCTATGTGATGAATTAAACCATTTACTAAAGTCCCAGAATAATTTCCGTGACCAGGATGTACCACCATTCCGGCAGGCTTGTTTACCACCATGACAGCAGCATCTTCATAAATAATATCTAAAGGCATGTCTTCTGCCACTAGCAAGTTTTCCGCGGGAGGATATGCTAAAACAATTCGAACAATATCGTTTGGTTTTACTTTATGATTGGATTTTACAGGAAGCTCATTCACTAAAACATTACCCGCTTTTGCAGCTTGTTGTAACTTACTTCTTGTAGCATTTTCAATGAAATTCATTAAAAATTTATCTACTCTTAAGGGTTCTTGCCCAACACTTGCTACAAACTTATGGTGTTCGTATAATTCTTCGTTTTCTAAATCTTGATTCTGATCTTCTTGCAAACTGACTCTTTTATTTTACTATTATTTAACTAATACAACAACTACTACTTGAATACTATCCTTTACCGTTCCCTAAAACTAAATCTACAATAGAATTTAGTGGCAACTTATCTCCTTCTTTTACGATTTTCCCTTTGTAACGCAAGCCTCTTACAACATCTTTGCCAATGTCATCTACAAATGTAAAATTCACCCCAACGTTTAAACCTCTCGCTCGCAACTCAGAAGATGCTTGTCTTTTTGTTCTACCATTTAAATCTGGCATGGTAATATCTCTGTATTTAGACGGATTTAGAGTAAGGTATATTTTACGCTTTTCTTTTACAAAATCTCCTGCTTCTGGCGTTTGTTCTATTACAGACTTTTTTGGATAGGCAGGATTGAAACTTGCACTGTCAATAATTCTATAATCTAAATCTAATTCTTTCAACGTTCTTTCAACCTCAACCAAAGTAAGCTTCTGTAGATTGGGTACTTGTATTCTTTGATTGTGATTTGTAGTTACTCCTAACCAGAATTTCAATCCAAAAACAAACAAGAACAAACAAACAATAGCAATGGCTATTTGAACAAAAAAAGTTTTACTTTTTAAAAACTTTAGCAAACTCATAAACATTTTTTTAGTCCCACAAAGATATAAAAACTAAACGGTGCGATTTCTATTTATATTTTGATAAATTTGTTTTATTATTTTTATGAATATGACAAAAAATATCGCCATCATAATGGGTGGTTATTCATCTGAAGTACACATTTCTATAAAAAGTGGAAATGTAGTCTACAAGCACCTAAACAAGGAAAAATTTAATACTTTTAGAGTGCTAATTTTAAAAGAAAAATGGGTTGCTCTGGATGCACAAGAAAATGAGTTTCCTATTGATAAAAACGATTTTTCTTTCACAAAAAACAACATTAAAACTACTTTTGATTGTGTTTTTAATGCAATTCACGGCGCACCTGGAGAAAACGGACAGCTATTAGCCTATTTTGATCTTATCAATTTAAAGCATACTTCTGCCCCATTTTATCAAATGGCATTGACCTTTAATAAAAGAGATACGTTAAGTGTTCTAAAAGCATATGATATTCAAACAGCAACCGCTATTTATTTAAATAAAGGAGATGACATTCATCTAGACCAAATTATAAGTACTGTTGGTTTGCCTTGTTTTATTAAACCAAACAAAGCAGGTTCTAGCTACGGAATCTCAAAAGCACACACCAAAGAAGAAATTTTACCCGCAATATTGCATGCATATAAAGAAGACTCAGAAATTTTAATAGAATCTTTTCTAGATGGTACAGAGGTTTCTGTAGGTGTTATTCAATACAAAGGGGAAACAAAAGTATTGCCCATCACAGAGATTGTTTCAGAAAACGACTTCTTTGATTATGAAGCCAAATACGAAGGAAAGTCACAAGAAATTACACCCGCTAGAATTTCTCCAGAACAACAGGCTAAAGTAGCAGAAATAGCTAAAAAAATATATGCAATTTTAAGCATCTCTGGCTTTTCGAGGTCTGAGTTTATTTTTGTAGGACCAACCCCTTATTTCATAGAAATAAATACAGTGCCTGGCTTAACAGAAAAGAGTATTTTACCACAACAAGCGGAAGCAGCAGGAATTTCTTTAGCAGCATTATTTGAAAATGCCATTGAAGAGGCTTTGAAAAATTAGCTTTCTACGCTTACCTTTTAATTTTAAATTGGCATATAATTTACATCTAAATTAAGAACAATGAAAAAAGCAATATTTCCAGGATCTTTTGATCCCATTACCTTAGGTCATTTTGATATTATCGAAAGAGGCATCCCGCTTTTTGATGAGCTTATAATTGCCATTGGTGTCAATGCAGATAAAAAATACATGTTTTCTTTAGAAGAGCGCAAACAATTTATTCAAAATTGCTTTGGCAATAACCCCAAAGTAAAAATAGTAACTTATAAAGGCTTAACAGTTCATTTCTGTAAAGAGAACAATGTAGACTATATCTTAAGAGGATTAAGAAATCCTGCAGATTTTGAGTTCGAAAAAGCAATTGCGCATACAAATAGAGATTTAGCACCCATAGAAACGGTGTTTTTATTAACGGCTGCAAGCACTTCTTATATTTCTTCGTCAATTGTAAGAGATGTTATCAAAAATAATGGAGATTACACCAAACTAGTGCCAAAAACAGTCCGTATTAAATAATAAATTTCATGAAAAAATGCTTCCTATTAAGTATTCTTATGCTTTCTTTCTCTTGTAATAATTCGTCTAAAAGTGAGTTAGATTTCACTACACAATTCGAAAAAACCGAAGGAAAGGAAACCCCAGAATATAAAGATATCATTTCATATTATAAACAATTAGCGGAAGCATATTCCCAAATTTCTTTGTTTTCATTCGGACAAACAGATGCTGGTGAACCTTTACATTTGGTGGTTTATAGTGCTGAAGGAATTTATAATGTAGCGGAAATTAAGAATTCACCAAAAAATAGAATCTTAATAAATAATGGCATTCACCCTGGTGAATCTGACGGAATTGATGCGTCTATGTTGCTGCTCAGAGACCTTGTAGAAAACGATTCTTTGAAGCAAAAATATGCAAATTCTTTAATTGCTGTAATTCCGGTTTACAATGTGGGTGGCTCTTTAAATAGAAACTCGCATTCAAGAACAAATCAAAATGGACCTGTTTCATACGGATTTAGAGGAAACGCAAGAAATTTCGATTTGAACAGAGATTTCATTAAACAAGACACTAAAAACGCAGCAGCTTTTGCAGAAATTTTTCATACTGTAAATCCGGATGTTTTTATAGACAATCACGTGAGTAATGGTGCAGATTATCAATATGCACTAACCCATTTGTTCACGCAACACAATAAGTTAGGTGGCAACTTAGGTACATTTTTAGAAAATGAAATGCGTCCAGGAATCGAGAAATCTTTGCAGGAAAAAGACATTTTAATTACACCCTATGTAAATGTTTGGGGCAATACGCCAGAAGCAGGATTTTCTCAATTTTTCGATTCGCCAAGATACTCTACAGGCTATACAACCTTATTTCACACGCTCGGTTTAATGGTGGAAACCCACATGTTAAAACCTTACAAAATACGCGTAGCACAAACCTATGAATTGATGCTTTCTGCACTAGATTTTACAGAAGAAAAATCAGCAGTGATAAAGAATTTGCGTGCAAATGCAGTGGCTGATATTTTAAAAAACAACACCTATCCTATTTCCTTTACTGTTGATAAAGAAAACCCGACCCTCCTAAATTTTAAAGGGTATGAAGCTACTACGATAGCGAGTAAAGTAACCAACGGAAAACGCTTGTTTTACGATAGGTCAAAACCTTTTACGAAAGAAACAAACTACTTCAATAATTTTCTACCTGAAAAAGAAATTACCATCCCTAAAGCCTATATTTTACAGCAAGGATGGCATCAAATTGTAGACCGATTAAAGAATAACAATATCCAATTTTCTACTTTTACCAAAGACACAACCATAACTGTTCAAGTAAATCATATTTCAGATTATAAAACAAGAAGCGCTGCGTACGAAGGGCATTATTTACATTACAATACCACGGTATCTGAAAGCACCAAAGAGCTTCTCTTTCGGGCGGGAGACTTATACATTCCTACCAACCAGAATGGTGTGCGTTATCTCCTAGAGACGCTAGAAGCAGCCGCCACAGATTCGTTTTTTAATTGGAATTTTTTCGATACAATCTTACAACAAAAAGAAGGTTATTCTGCCTACGTTTTTGAAGACATTGCTGCAGAAATTTTAGCAAAAAACCCAGCACTTAAAAAGCAATTTGAAGACCAACTTAAGAGCACTAAAGCTTTTGCAAACAACCCAAAAGCGCAATTAGATTTTATTTATAAAAACTCAAAACACTATGAAAAAGCACATTTACGCTTGCCAGTTTTTAAAATATACTAAAATCACCCAATTTTTAAAGTTTGTACTTCTTTTAGGGTTGCTCCTAAATTTTATGCATTGTACCAACCAATCAAAGGTCTCTATGGAGTTAAAAGAGATTGCAAAAGAACTAATGATTGAAGGAAGTGCAGCATTAATAACAGTAGATAGCTTAGGTATTTCACATGTGCGGGCTATGGACCCTTTTGTACCAGAAGATAATTTTACGGTTTGGATGGGAACAAACCCGAAGAGCTCAAAAGTTTCCCAAATTAAAAAAAACAACTTGGTATCACTTTATTATTTTAACAAAGAAAGTGCTGGCTATATTACATTACAAGGCGTTGCAACTATTGTAAATACAAAAGAGAAGAAAGATCGCTATTGGAAAAAAGAATGGAAAAACTTTTATAAGAACACCACTACAGATTACATACTAATCAAGTTTGTGCCTAATAAAGCTACCATTATAAGTGAAAAACATCAAGTTTTAGGCGATTCAATTACTTGGGAAGCACCAAAATTAACATTATAAAAATTCATAATATTATAAGTCTGAGTATCTAAGTTTGGCTGACTTTAAACTTTTGTTGCTGAAATTTTAGACATAAATTTCACGGATTATCACGGATAAAAAACAATGTGACTTATGTATCTGTGTATTTCATATTTAAACCTCCAATTAATCTTTACATAAAAGGCATCTCCCAAAACTTCGAGAATAATTTTGCATAAAAAACGGAATAACTCAAACTCTCAGAACGTAACATCAGCACTCATAAACAGGCTGTCACTTCTAGTAAAATTCTTTTTTTAAGAATTTTACTAGAAGTATTCATCATGCTACACTATAATATCCTATCAATTAAATAAATTTTCAAAGAATGATAAAATTGTATCAAAAACCCTGATTATACATTTCTATTTATTCGTAACTTGTAGATTCAAAATCAGCTTCAAGTGAATATAAATTTATTAATTAACGGAAAGACACATGCAGTGCAGGTGCAAGAAGACATGCCATTGCTTTGGGCAATTAGAGATATTGTAGGTTTAACCGGTACCAAATTTGGTTGTGGCGTTAGCCAATGTGGTGCTTGCTCTGTGCTTATCGATGGAAAACTTACAAAATCTTGTAGCGTACCCGTATCAGATGCCGTTGAAAAAGAAATTTTCACCATTGAAGGAAGTTCAGAAAACTTAGAGTTTCTGAGACAAGCTTGGACAGACGGAAATGTGCCCCAATGTGGATATTGCCAATCGGGTCAATTAATTGCGGCCACTTCCCTACTCGATTCTATAGAAAAACCAACCGATAAAGATATAGACGAAGCCATGAGTGCAAACATTTGTAGATGTGGCACCTATACTAGAATTAAAAAAGCAATTCATACCGCAGTGCAACTTAAAAACGAAATCCGATGAGCAGCGTTCAAAAAATAGACAGAAGAGATTTTGTAAAGTTATTTGGTTTGGCTTCTGGCGGAATTATTTTAGGTTGTTCCGTCGCATCGGATAGCAAAAACTTTATGCCGTCAGTACAAATCGAAAGCTTCCAACCGAATTTATTTATACACCTCCAAAAAAACGGAAACGTTACTTTAATTGCCTCGAGATCAGAAATGGGTCAAGGCATTCGAACTTCTTTGGCTTCTGCCATTGCAGATGAGCTAGAAGCAGATTGGCAGTATGTTTCTGTAGCACAAGCCATTGGGCACGAAAAATATGGCAATCAGAATACCGATGGTTCTAGAAGTGTAAGGACCCGCTTAGAACCGATGCGTAAAATGGGTGCCACTGCAAAAATGATGCTGATTACAGCAGCAGCAAAAAAATGGAATGTTGCAGAAACCGCCTGTAAAGCTGAAAATCATTTTGTGATCAATAAAGATACAAACGAACAAATTTTCTTTGGAGATTTAGTTGCAGATGCCGCCAATCTTCCAACTCCGAATGAAAAAAACATACAATTAAAAAAGGTTGAAGATTTTAAATACATCGGTAAAACCTTAAAAAGTGTCGATTTAAAAGATTTTACACACGGCACCGCAACCTACGGAATTGATATCCGCATGCCGAATATGAAATTTGCCGCCATTGCTAGAAGTCCGGTTACTTTTGGATCTGTAAAAAGCTTTACCAAAGACAAAGCTGAAAAAATTGCTGGCGTAGAAGCTATTTTTGAAATGCCAAGATTGGTGCCACCAACCGGAAAGTTTTTCGGTATGTTAGGCGGTGTTGCGGTCATTGCAAACAATACCTGGGCTGCTTTTCAAGGAAAACTAGCTTTAGATATTCAATGGAACAAAGGACCAAATGAAAATTTTGATTCTGATGAGTTCAAAAAAATACTGACCAAAAGAGTCCAAAAAACAGGAAAGTTAGTTCCTGGTGCTCGAGGCAATGTAAATACTGCTTTTGATACGGCAGCAAAGACTGTTGAAGCCACCTATCACGTTCCGTTTTTGGTGCATGCACCTATGGAAGTTCCCAACGCTACTGCTTGGTTTCAAGGAGATAAAATAGAAGTTTGGGCACCAGTGCAAGATCCGCAAACAGCAAGAAGCGAATTGTCACATTTCTTTGAAATTCCTGTAGAAAATATTACTGTACACGTTACTTTTTTAGGTGGCGGGTTTGGCAGAAAGTCAAAATCTGATTTTGTGGTAGAAGCCGTTGCCATCTCTAAAAAAATAAATGCACCAGTACAGGTAGTTTGGACGCGTGAAGACGACATACAACATAGTTTTTACCACGCTACAAGTGCACAGTATTTAAAGGGAAGTATTGACAACAACGGAAAAGTAACCGGCTGGCTGCAGCGTGTTGGCTTCCCGTCTATTGTGTCTTCTTTCAAACCCTTGTCTGACTATGGTTCTGGTTTTGAACTGAATCAAGGGTTTACCAACAACCCGTATGCTATCGAAAATTTTAGATTGGAAAATGCAAAAGCTGAAGCGCATTTAAGAATTGGTTGGATGCGTTCTGTAGTGCACATTCACAGTGGTTTTGGTATCAATTCTTTTGTAGATGAATTGGCATTTGCAGCACAAAAAGATCCAGTGCAATTTCATTTAGACCTGCTTGGAGAGGATAGAATTATAGAAGGAAAATCAAAATTTCCTTTCAACTCTAAGCGTTTTAAAAATGTATTAACCACCACCGCTAAAATGGCAAATTGGGGAGAAAAACTAGCCGAAGGGCACGGCTTGGGCATTGCCATTCATTATAGTTTTTACAGTTACGTAGCTACCGTAGTGGAGGTTTCTGTACTTGAGAAAAAAGTAAAAGTAGAAAATATTTGGACCACCATAGATTGTGGTTTGGCTTTGAATAAAGACAATATTACAAACCAATTAGAAGGGGCAGCCATTTTTGGAATGTCTTTGGCCTTGTATGGTAAAATATCTACTAAAGAGGGTGCTGTAGTACAAAATAATTTCTTCGATTATCAAATGACCCGCATGAAAGATGCACCAAAAATTCATATCAACATCGTAGATGCCATGCACGAGCCTCCAACAGGTGTTGGCGAACCCGGTGTTCCTGTAATTGCACCTGCCATTTGCAATGCCATTTTTAATGCTACTGGTGAGCGAGTGAGAAGTTTGCCTTTGACGGATTTGTGGATGGTTTAGTTTAAAAGTAAAAAAAGTTCAACGAGTATTGGTTGAACTTTTTTCATCTATTTTATTTAATGTTTTCCCCTAAAACTTATATTCCCCCAAAGGTTTTGGAAACTTCTCAGGATTTGCAGCCAAGTGATATCTAGGGTCATCAATCCCTTCTTCGATAACGCCTTCAAAAATAGGAGACGCTTTGTAAAGCAAGACTTTACAATCTTCACTTAAATGTTTTAAGATCACTTTTTTACCAGCTGTTTGGTATTTCTCTACCAAAGCAAAAATAGCTTCAATGGCAGAATGATCTGAAATACGTGCTTCTACAAAGTCGATTTCTACCATTTCTGGATCTGTTTTTATGTCGAATTTTTCGTTAAAGGCGCTAATACTTCCAAAAAACAAAGGACCCCAAATTTCATAAACCTTGGTACCATCTTCTTTAAAACGTTTTCTAGCTCTAATCTTCTTTGCATTTTCCCATGCAAAAGCCAAAGCAGAAATAATAACTCCTACAAATACGGCAATTGCCAAATCGAAAACTACGGTTACTGCAGAAACAGTAATCAATACAAAGGCATCTGACTTTGGTATTTTCTTTAAAATTCTAAAACTAGACCATGCAAAAGTTTCAATTACCATCATAAACATAACGCCTATTAGAGCTGCAATTGGTACTTGTTCTATTAATTTATCTGTAAACAGAATAAAGGTAAGTAAGGTGAGCGCCATCATGATACCAGACAGACGTCCACGACCACCAGCATTGATATTAATTACCGTTTGCCCAATCATACCGCAACCACCAGTTCCACCAAAAAGACCACTTAAAATATTTCCTGCGCCTTGTGCAACACATTCTCTGTTTCCGTTTCCTCTTGTTTCTGTCAATTCATCTACCAAATTCATGGTCATTAAAGACTCTATTAAACCCACAGAAGCTGCTAAAAAGGCAAATGGTAAAATAAACATAAACGTATCTAAATTAATAGGCAGGTTTTGCCAAAGATCTGTGTTTGGTGTTGGAAATTCTCCCTTTAAACCGGTTCCGCCACCTTCTATAATATAAGAACCAACGGTAGAAACGTCCATTCCTGTAAAAATAACAATAAAAGTAGTGACTAAAATAGCGGTTAAAGCCGCGGGTATTTTTTTAGTAATTTTTGGCAACAACCAAATAACGGCCATTGTTAAGGCAACCAAGCCTAACATAATATAGAGCTCTGTACCTTGCATAAAAGTACTTGCGTAATTTTTTACACCTGCTGCAGAAACTTCTAAGGTTTTATGAGAAAACATTTTTACTTGTGCCCAAAAAATTACAATTGCCAATCCGTTTACAAATCCCATCATTACAGAATGCGGAATTAGACGTACAAATTTTCCTATTTTTAGAACGCCTGCCAATACTTGAATAACCCCCATTAAGATGACACAGGCTAACAGATAAAAATACCCCATATTGTCTATGGGTGTATCAAACAACATTCCTTTGGTATGCCCTTCTGCAATCATCGAAACAAAAATAACAGCAACTGCACCCGCTGCACCCGAAATTAAACCGGGTCTACCTCCAAAAACAGCGGTAATTAAACCAATAATAAAGGCACCTGAAAGTGCTACTAAAGGGTCTATTTGTGCCACAAAGGCAAATGCCACAACTTCTGGAATCATTGCTAGTGAAACCGTAATTCCTGCTAAAACATCATCTTTAGCATTCGGAGTTATTTTTTTTATAAATTCAGTCATGTTTTTATTTGCGCTTTTTTAGAGGCTGGCAAAGATAGGAGGTTTTTCGAGAATATCACATTTTCAAGTAAGTATCATACACCAATCCTATATTTTTGTATGAATTTTGAAGTGCTTTTAGAACTTCCGCTTCCTTTTTAAAAACAACCTCAGTAATTCCTTCCTCTAATTGAGGAACCAGTACCCTGGTATCCTCTGAAGTCATAAGAAACCAAAAGGTTTCTTTTAATTTTATTCCGTTTTGAAAATATACATGATAGGTTGTTAACAAGGGTTTTATCAACTTTAAATTAGAAATACCACACTCCTCTTCTACCTCTCTAACAGCAGTTTCTTCGATGGTTTCTCCTTTTTCAATTCTGCCCTTTGGCAAATCCCATTTGTTTGCTTTGTAGATGAATAAAATTTCTTTTTTAGCATTTAAAACCAAACCGCCCGCTGCAGAAACCTTATGAAAAGTGCCTAAAAACTCTTGCCAACCCTTCTCTAAATCAGGTGTATATAAGTGAACGCCTTTGAATTTTTTATATTTAAGTTTGTGTATAATTTCTTCGGTAACGGTATCTTTAAGCAGGTATACGGGGTAGTTATTCTCTTTTATTTGAGAAGATGTTAAAAAAATTGGTTTATCATTTACAAAAACTACATACATTTGCATTATGATTTTAAACAAAGATACGGCAAAAAAAACAGCTGAGCTTTTACTCAAAGTAAAGGCAATAAAACTAAATCCTAGTGACCCATTTACGTGGGCATCAGGTTGGAAATCGCCAATCTATTGCGACAATAGAGTAACGCTTTCTTACCCTCCAGTTCGTGTTTTCTTAAAAGAAGAAATTGCAAAAATTGTAGAAAAAGAGTATGGCAGACCAGACGTAATTGCTGGCGTTGCTACAGGTGCCATTGCTATTGGTGTTTTGGTTGCACAAGAATTAGGTGTTCCTTTTATTTATGTGAGACCAGAACCTAAAAGTCATGGTAGAAAAAACCAAATTGAAGGACATTTAGAAAGCGGACAAAATGTAGTGGTTGTTGAAGATTTAATAAGTACAGGGAACAGCAGTTTAAATGCGGTAGCGGCTTTGAAAGAGGCTGGTGCTGTGGTAAAAGGAATGGTTGCTATTTTTACTTATGGTTTTGAGGTTGCTACAGAAAACTTTAAAGAGAGAAATATAGATTTAGTTACTTTAAGCAATTATGATAATTTATTGGAGCAAGCTTTAGAAAGCAGTTATATTTCTGAAAAAGAATTGAGCAGCTTACATGAGTGGAGAAGAGACCCGAGCACTTGGAAACAATAAAATAGATTCGATATGAATATTGATGGAAATGCAGTCGTTTTAGAAAAATCTCAAGAAACGTTATTTCACTTTTTTAGTGATTTAAATAACTTTGGAAAAATTATGCCCGAAAATATCAATAAATTTGAAGTTGATGGAGATTCTTTCTTATTTGGTTTGCCAGGTATGCCAGAAATTAGATTGGTGTTAAAAGAAAAAATACCTTTTTCTAATATTACCTTGGGTGCAGCAAGCAGCAAATTGCCATTTACCCTAGCTGCAGACATTACCAAACTAGAGGAAAATAAAAGTGAAGTGCAACTTCGATTTGTGGGCGAGTTTAACGCAATGATGGCCATGATGATTAAAAAGCCTTTGACCAAGTTTGTAGAAACACTCACTGAAAATATTGAAAAAATTTAAAGCAAAGAAATTTCTTTAATTCCGAATTCTCTTAACATCTCATCTTCTAGCTCTACTTGAAGTTTGCCGTCCATAGAAATTCCACGAATAATTCCCATAAATAAAGCACCTTTGCGATCTTTAAACATTGTTGGGGTGTTTTTTTTATACAATACCCTGAGGTAACTACTTTCTAAACTTGAAAAATCTTTTGTATTTAAAAGGGCTATTTTAGATTGTAAGCTGACCACCATGTCTTCTAAAAGTTGTTCTAAATTAAAGGTTCTATTGCTGGTTAACTTTAAAGAGCTCGCTTTTTCTAAAGTACTTGAAAAGCGCGTTTGATTTACATTTAAACCAATTCCAATAACAGAAGAAGAAATTTTCGAACCTTTTAGACTGTTTTCTATTAAAATACCTCCTATTTTTTTATTTGCTGACAGAATGTCGTTGGGCCATTTAATGGCAATTCTAGGAATATTTTCTTGTTGTAAAACCTCAAAAACAGCTAAAGAGACTGCGTAACTCAAATACTTTTTATCCAAAACATTCAAAGCATCAAAAACTACAAAAACACTAAAAATCAGATTTTTACCTACTTCAGACTCCCAAGTACTTCCTTGTTGTCCTCTTCCTTTAATTTGATTCTCTGTAACTACAACTGTAAAATTTTCTACGGTAGAACTAGATGCCATTTCCTTCAAAAAAGAATTGGTAGAATCAATGGCACTAAGTTTGATTATTTTCAAGTGTTAAATAATGTGTAAAGTAGTTCAATAATAGACAAAATAGTCGCAAAAATAGAATAACTTTGCATTTAAATTAGAAATAAATTAATGACCAAAAAGCAAGTAAGCACAGACGATTTAATCTCTGTAATAATTCAAGGGATTGAAGAGGTTAAAGGAGAAAATATTAAGTTATTAGACTTACGAGACATAGAGAATACCGTATGTGATTATTTTATCATATGCTCGGGTAATTCGAACACACAAGTAAAAGCTATTTCTGGGTCTGTTCAAAAAACCGTTAGCAAACAAGTGAAGGATAAACCCTGGCATATTGAAGGTGAAAATAATGCTGAGTGGATTTTAATGGATTATGTACACGTTGCAGTGCACGTTTTTCAAAAACAAATTAGAGATTTCTATGATATAGAAAGCCTTTGGGGAGATGCAAAAATTACAGAAATAACACCTGCTTAAATAATTAGATTAAAAAAATGAACGAAAGCAAAAAAGAAAATAATAAAAACGAACCTAAATTTAAGTTTAATACTTATTGGGTTTACGGCGCGGTAATCTTACTATTAATTGGTTTTCAGTTTTTTAGTAGTGGTGATTTGGCAACACAAAGTATCTCTAAAAACGAGTTCAATGAAGTTTTAAGAGAAAATGATATTTCAAAAATTATTGTCGTAAATAACAACGTCGCTCAAATCTTCATCAAAGAAGATGCGATGAAAAAATCTAAATATCAAAAATTAATAAACTCCACCTTTTACAGAAAGGGTGCTTCTTTGTACGAATATAATTTTGGTGATTTACAGAATTTTGAAAATGATTTAGCCATTGCTAAAAAAGAAACGGACTTGACCTTCGATTTAAAAAACGAAAATAGAACAAGCATGGTAGACACCTTTATTGGGTTTTTACCTTTCATCATTTTAATTGGTGTGTGGTTGTTCTTTATGAAAAGAATGTCTGGCGGTGGATCTGGTGCAGGTGGTGGAGGTCAAATCTTTAACATCGGTAAATCGAAAGCGAAGTTATTTGACAAAGACACAAAAGTAAAAACAACTTTTGCAAACGTAGCTGGTTTAGAAGGTGCAAAAGAAGAAGTTCAAGAAATTGTAGATTTCTTGAAAAACCCAGAGAAGTACACCTCTCTAGGTGGTAAAATTCCGAAAGGAGCCTTGTTAGTAGGACCTCCCGGAACAGGTAAAACCTTGTTAGCAAAAGCGGTTGCTGGTGAAGCAGAAGTTCCGTTTTTCTCTTTATCTGGTTCAGATTTCGTAGAAATGTTTGTAGGTGTTGGCGCTTCTAGAGTTCGAGACTTGTTCAAACAAGCCGCACAAAAATCGCCTTCAATAATTTTTATTGATGAAATTGATGCTGTGGGTAGAGCTCGTGGAAAAAATAGCATGACCGGTGGTAATGATGAACGCGAAAACACGTTGAATCAATTATTAACAGAAATGGACGGTTTTGGTACAGATACAAACGTAATTGTAATTGCGGCAACCAACAGAGCAGATGTTTTAGACAGCGCTTTATTGCGTGCTGGTCGTTTTGATAGGCAGATTTATGTTGATTTGCCAAACATCAACGAAAGAAAAGAAATTTTCGAAGTACATATCAAGCCTTTAAAATTAGCAGAAGATGTTAAAATAACCTTTTTAGCACAGCAAACTCCTGGTTTTTCTGGTGCAGACATTGCCAATATGTGTAATGAAGCTGCCCTAATTGCTGCTAGACACGGTAAAAAAGCAATTCATCATCAAGATTTCCTAGATGCTGTAGATAGAATTGTGGGTGGTTTAGAAAAGAAAAATAAGGTAATTACACCAAAAGAAAAAGAGGTAATTGCTTTTCATGAAGCGGGTCACGCTACCGTAAGTTGGATGCTAGAACACGCGGCTCCTTTGGTAAAAGTAACCATTGTACCTAGAGGACAATCTTTAGGAGCTGCTTGGTATTTACCTGCAGAAAGATTGATTGTGCAAACAGAACAAATGCTAGACGAAATGTGCGCTACTTTAGGCGGTAGAGCAGCAGAAAAAGTGATTTTTAACAAAATTTCTACAGGTGCATTGAGCGATTTAGAGAAAGTAACCAAACAAGCGAGAGCGATGGTTACCGTTTACGGTTTGAACGAAAAAGTAGGAAACATTACTTATTATGATTCTTCCGGAAACGACTCTTTTGTGAAGCCTTATAGTGATGATACTGCTAAATTAATTGATACAGAAATATCTAGCATGATAGAAGCTCAGTATATAAGAGCTATTGAATTGCTAGACAATAATAAAGAAAAGTTAACAGTATTAGCAGAACTACTTCTAGAGAAAGAGGTAATCTTTAAAGACGACCTAGAAAGAGTTTTCGGAAAAAGACCTTTTGATGTCGTTGAAGAAAAAATTGAAAAAATAATTGATGAAGAAGTAAAGATTTCTGAAGTGACTAAAGACACTGAGGAATAATTTAACATTCCACAATTAATGAAATATTTAAAGAAACTATTTAAGAGATCTCAGAAAGAAGACAACGAAATTCAAAAACAAGAAGTTAATTTGTCTTTAGATGATTTATTTGTCCATAATTTTATCAAGAAAGGCGGTAAGTTTCTTTACTGCCTTGAAAAAGAGGAGATCTTTGAAAATATTAAAAACATTTTATTAGAAAATAGTTGGAATAGCTTAGTTGTTACGGATTCAAAATTACCTCCTTTTCTGAACGAAAAAGAAGTATTCATAGATGAAACTCACAAAAAATCTATTCCTTTCTTTACAACCTGCGAGCATTTAATTGCAGATAGTGGAAATATTTTATTTTCTTCAAACCAATTAAAAAGCACCAAATTATCAGACCTTTCTGAAAACTTCATTGTATTTGCTAGAACCAGTCAGTTAGTTCAAAATACAGGTGAAGCCTTAACGGGAATAAAGACCAATTTCAAGAACGCACTACCCACCAATATTTCAGCTGTAAAAGATTTTGAAATGAATAAAGAAGACGATACACTCTTAAATTTTGGTAACAGTTGCACAAAAAACTTATATTTACTTTTATTAGAAGATTTATAATATGAGTAACCTTTTAAAAAGGAGTTTTTCTGGAATTATTTTCGTTACATTTTTTTTAACTGCGATTCTTTTTTCGCAAGAATCCTATATTATTTTAGTCTCATTTTTTGGGGTGGTTGCCATTTGGGAACTCTCTAAAATGACCAGCTTTAAAAGTATTGTTACTTATATTTTATTTGGTCTTACCTTATTTTTAATGCTGAAAAGGCCAGACAGCTATGCAATTTCTCTTGTTTTAGGAATAAACATTCTTTCTTCAGTTTACTTGATATATCAACTTTTTAGAAAAAAAGAAATTACATACAGCACTGAAAGAGAAAAACTAGGTTTGACAATAAGGTATTTAATTTTCTCGTTTTGTTTTTTAATCTTATTACCTTTTTACAACCAAAACTACACTCCTTATTTAATGATATGTGTATTGTTGCTCATGTGGGTAAATGATAGTTTTGCATTCATCGTTGGAAAAAACTTTGGAAAAAGAAAATTATTCCTCTCTGTTTCACCTAAAAAAACAGTAGAGGGCTTTATTGGTGGTTTTATTTTTGCACTGATAGCAGCGTATATTATTAGCAAAAGTAGTTTAAACAAAACAGACTTTTCTTTAATTAACTGGTTTATTATCGCTGCAATTGTATCTGTCATAGGTACTCTTGGAGATCTGGTAGAATCTAAATTAAAAAGACAAGCAAACATAAAAGATAGTGGCACGATAATGCCAGGTCATGGAGGAATTTTAGACAGGTTAGATAGCTTGTTATTTGCTGCTCCGTTTGTATATTTGTATATTAACTTTATTATATAAGAATGATTCGTTTTCACAAAGAAGGGTATAAGATTATTGTAATTGCTTTTATTTTATCTATCGCAGGCATATTACTAGCAGAAAAATTTATTGAAATTATTTGGCTTGTAAAAGCAATTCAAATAGTAGTTTTAGCTTTCTTATTTATTGTATTGCAATTTTTTAGAAACCCAAAAAGAGCAACCGACATCAATGAAAATACTATTATTGCACCCGTAGACGGTAAAGTAGTAGTTATTGAAGAAGTTGAAGAACCAGAATACTTTAAAGATAAAAGAATACAGGTTTCTATCTTCATGTCGCCAATTAACGTTCACGTTACAAGGTATGCAATGGGCGGACTTGTTAAATACAGTAAATACCACCCAGGAAAATATTTAGTTGCTTGGCACCCAAAAGCATCTACAGAAAACGAAAGAACAACCATTGTTCTGGAAAATAAAGTCTTTGGTGAAGTGCTATACAGACAAATTGCAGGTGCCCTAGCCAAAAGAATTGTAAACTATGCTGAAGAAGGTACAGCAGTAGTGCAAGGTACTGATGCTGGTTTTATCAAATTTGGCTCGAGAGTAGATTTGTATTTACCGCTTGGTACTAAACTTACGGTAAAACTTGGGGATGTAGTTAAAGGAGGAACTCAAATAGTTGCAAAAAAATAAATATGGATGTTGATTTAGACATCGCGTTTAGAGAAGCTTTCAATGAGATTTCAAAATTAAAGGAAGCCGTAGCACCTGATATTATGCTAAAGTTTTATGCATATAATAAACAGGCCAACTTTGGCAGTAACTTTACTTATTATGACGAGTTAGATGTTAGAAATGGATTTAAAATAAATGCATGGATGCAGTTAAAAAACATGTCTTCTAACCAAGCCAAAAAAGAATACATCAAATTGGCAAAGTACTTATTAAATAACAGAAAATAAAAAATTATGAAAAAATTATTTTTAGTAGTATTCACCATCAGTTTGAGTATCAGTTTTACCTCTTGCAAATCTGACAAAAAGGAAATAAAAACTTCTGAATCTGAAAAAAATGCTGCATTTTCAATACAAAAGGCCAGCAGTGAAATTAATTTTACGGCTTATAAGTTTACAGAGAAAAAAGGAGTTGGTGGACAGTTTAGACAAGTTGACATTACTACCGGTGGTTCAGGAAATTCCATTAAAGAAGCCATAAACAATGCCGAGTTTTCAATTCCGGTAAGCAGTCTTTTTACGAAAGACTCTAGCAGAGATTATAAAATTCAGAAATTTTTCTTTGGTGTAATGAATGATACTAAATTACTTTCTGGTAAATTATTGATTGAAAACGATTCTATTGGCGCTGCATTGATTAAAATGAATGGTATTTCTGAAACTGTACCGTTTAAATACACTATTACAAACAATACTTTTGCAATGAATGCCAATATGGATATTACCAATTGGAACGCCTTAGATGCTTTGGCTTCATTAAATAAAGTTTGTGAGATTTTGCATACAGGTGCTGACGGGGTTTCTAAAACTTGGAGCGATGTTGCTTTAAACATCACTACAAAATTTTAAGTTTTACTTTGTAAGTAAGAAACACTTTACATAAAATAAAAAAGGGATGCACCGCTAAAATGTTTCCCTTTTTATTTGCTAATTATTTTAAAAAAATCTGCACCGCGAGAGACCACTTCCCTATCTAAAAAGGAAAAATTATTGGATTCAATAACTACAGCATTTTTTTAACTTTTAAATAGGAAGCTTTAGTTCTATTTTCAACCAAAGCGTCATTGCATTTGTAAAAAAAGGTAACTTTCCTTTTCTTTACGAAGATCTTGTATTCGTAATTTTTAGATTTCTCTTGCCAGAACACTTGCTTTTTTTTTGAACTTTTTGTACTTTCCGAAATCTTTCGCCACTATTTTAATTACAGTTTCTTGCGGATTTTCATCAATTGTAAGATGAAACTTTAATTTGTTTTGAGCAAAAATAACACTTGATGTTCTTCATAAGGTGACTAATACTACTTTTTTATTTTCAATTTTTCAATTTTTGCTGTTTTGATATTTTAGTATTACAAACTCTCTAAAGCTCTTTTTAATTCTTTGTACTTAAATACAAATCCTTTTTTTTCTAATTTATCTGAAGACAACCGGCTGCCCTCTAAAAGAATAACTGCCAATTCTCCAAACACCAATTTCAATAAAAAACCAGGAACTGCAATTGGTAAATAAGGTCTTTTAATGGCTTTAGCCAATGTTTTTGAAAAAGTTTTACTCGTATGTGATTCTGGTGAAACCGTATTGTAAACACCTGTTAAACCTTCTTCAACCGCCTTTATATAAATCTCACACAAATCGTCTATATGAATCCATGCCATATACTGGTTTCCTGAACCTAAAGGAGAAACAATAGGCGTTCTCATTTTTTCTAAAGCACCTCCTGTTTTAGACAAAACAACGCCCGTTCTTAAAATAGTTACAGGAATGTCTAATTCTTTAAATTGATGGGCGGCTGCTTCCCATTTTCGGCAAACCTCACCCAAGAAATCGGAACCCACTGCAGCTGATTCTTTATAAATTTTTTCAGTTGTCTGTGCTCCATAATAGTTGCTGCCCGAAGCAGAAATAAATCCTTTTAAGGCAATTTTTTGTTCCTTTATTTTATCGAATAATAAATTGGCGGTTGCCACTCTACTATTTACAATAACTTCTTTTCTTTCTTTACCCCATCGCTTGTCGGCAATTCCTGCACCCGCCAAATGAATAATATAATCTATGTTTTCTATGGCTTTCTCTTCTACAAAACCTTTAGAAACATCCCATTTAAATTCATTTTTACCTTTAGGATTTCTGCTTAAAATTCGAACCTCATGTTTTCTTTCTCTTAACAATGCAGTTAATCTTGTACCTACCAAACCCGTACCTCCTGTAATTACTATTTTTGCCATATTGTAAAGATAAAAAAATGGTTACCTAATAAATTACAGTTTGTATCAATATTACTTATTTTATGATTGTAAATTTTCAAGCACAGCAACATGCCTCCATAAACGCAAAAAAATGATCTGCAACTTCTTATGTCTAAATTTAGTATTTAATTATTAAAACAATAGGAATTCATACATTTAAACCCACAAAATCATTGCTATTTCAAATACCTTCAATTATAAGATTTTACAATTGACCTATATGATAAAGCTATGTTAAACATATTTTAAGGTCTTAATAAATCCGTATTTTTATAGTGATGAAAAATAACAAAAAAAGAAAAGGTTTTGTCTTTAAAACCTATGAAGCAGAGAATCAGTCTCCTTTTGAAAAACTATTTGAAATTTTCAAGGAACTGATTACACATACTTCGGGCGATTTTGACGAGGCAATAGATTGGATGCGTTCCTTAGATGTAGAATACAAATTAACGGACGAAAATTACACGATTGACGATTTTATTGAAGACTTAAAAAAGAAAGGCTACATAAAAGATGAAACAAAAGGTGACGGAACGAGTGGTACAAAAATTACTCCAAAAACAGAACGTGCCATAAGACAACAAGCCTTAAATCATATTTTTGGAAAAATTAAAAGAAGTGGATCTGGAAATCATAAAAGTAAATCTCCAGGAATCGGAGATGAACATACTGGAGATCTTCAGGCATATCAATTTGGAGATTCTTTAGACAAAGTTTCGATTACAGAAAGCATTAAAAATGCGCAAATTAATAACGGCATAGATCGCTTTAGTTTAACAGAAAACGACTTGGTGGTGGAAGAAACACTTCACAAAAGCCAGATGAGTACTGTTTTAATGATAGACATCAGTCATTCTATGATTTTATACGGCGAAGATAGAATTACGCCTGCCAAGAAAGTAGCGATGGCTTTGGCAGAATTAATTACAACACGCTACCCAAAAGACACACTAGACATTATTGTTTTTGGAAACGATGCGTGGGCGATTCAAATTAAAGATTTACCGTATTTACAAGTAGGTCCTTATCATACAAATACAGTTGCTGGTTTAAGCTTAGCAATGGATCTACTAAGAAGAAAAAGAAATACCAACAAGCAAATTTTTATGATTACCGATGGAAAACCAAGCTGCTTGCGTTTGCCTGACGGCCAATATTATAAAAACAGTAATGGCTTAGATGAACACATTGTAAATAAATGTTATGCCATGGCGCAACAAGCAAGAAAGTTACGCATTCCTATTACTACTTTTATGATTGCACAAGATCCATATCTAATGCAATTTATTAGAGCATTTACAAAAGCAAACCAAGGAAAAGCATTTTATACAGGTTTAAAAGGTTTGGGAGAGATGATTTTTGAAGATTACGAGACGAATAGAAAAAAACGGATTAAAGGGTGAAAGTAATGGCGGTTAGCATTTCACTAATTAAAGAAACTGCAGCATACGCACTAAAGGCGAATAGCCAACTACAGAATACAAAAACACAATACATGAATTTAGAAAATATAAAAACATTAGGCGAATTAATAAAATCTGGATACATATCAAGATCGATTAAAGACGAGTTAAGGGAAAATCTTATTCGTAAAATAAAGAGTAAAGAAACTGCTTTTAAGGGAGTTCATGGATACGAAAACACTGTAATTCCAGAATTAGAAAGAGCTATTTTAAGCAAGCACAATATTAATTTATTAGGTTTAAGAGGACAGGCAAAAACGCGTTTGGCAAGATTAATGGTCAATTTATTAGATGCGTACATTCCTGTAGTTGAGGGCTCTGAAATAAATGACGATCCATTAAATCCTATTTCTAGATTTGCTATAGAAACCATCAAAGAAAAAGGAGATGCAACGCCTATTTATTGGATGCATAGAGAAGAACGTTTTGCAGAAAAACTAGCAACACCAGATGTTACCGTTGCAGATATTATTGGTGATGTAGATCCTATTAAAGCGGCAAACTTAAAGCTGAGTTATGCAGATGATAGAGTACTTCATTATGGAATGATTCCGAGAGCAAACCGATGTATTTTTGTGATTAATGAATTGCCAGATTTACAAGCTAGAATACAGGTAGCGTTGTTTAATATTTTACAAGAAGGCGATATTCAAATTAGAGGATTTAAAATGCGTCTGAACTTAGACATGCAGTTTATTTTTACTGCAAATCCAGAAGACTATACTAACAGAGGAAGCATTGTTACTCCTCTAAAGGATAGAATTGGTTCGCAAATTTTAACGCATTATCCTGAAGATATACAAACTGCCAAAACAATTACACAGCAAGAAACTAGCAAAGCCAGTGCACAGAAAGAATTTATCGTGGTGCCAGAACTTGCGAGAGATTTGTTAGAGCAAATTGTATTTGAGGCAAGAGACAGTGAATACATAGATGCTAAAAGTGGCGTAAGTGCACGTTTAAGTATTTCTGCTTTTGAAAACTTATTAAGCACAGCAGAAAGAAGAGCTTTATTGTCTGGAGATGACCAAACAATGATTCGTTTAAGTGATTTTGACGGCATTATTCCTGCCATTACAGGTAAAGTAGAATTGGTCTATGAAGGTGAGCAAGAAGGCGCTCATGTGGTTGCTGACAGTTTGATTAAAAAAGCAGTAACAACATTGTTTCCGAGTTACTTTCCAGAGATTAAAAAATTAGAAAAGCAAGATGAAGAAACACCTTATGACGATATTATTTCTTGGTTTTTTAATGCGGAAGAAGATTTTGAATTGTTAGATGAACATTCCGAAGAACAATACAAGGTAGAATTAGACAAGGTGAAACCTCTAGATACATTCATAAAGCTACACCAGCCAAACATGAATGAAGCGGATACTTATTTTATGAAAGAATTTATTTTGTGGGCATTGGTAGAGTTTAAAAAATTAAGCAAATACCGCTTTGCGGAAGGAACGCAGTTTAAAGATCCTTATGGAAGTTTTATTAGTGGACTGTAATTGAACATCAACTTCAAGGCTACTTAATAGGAACTAAAAAAACCGAATTATATCTATAATTCGGTTTTTTTTTATTTCTATATTTTATATGTAACGAACGAATCTAGTATTTTCTCCAAATTTTATTTGGAAAAACAACAGCGCTTTCGTGTCCGTTTTCTCCAACAGCAGCAACCCCAAAAAAGAAATTATCAATCACAATTCCCTCCAAAGTAAATTGGGTGCTTTCTATATATCTCGAATGGTCCCAAGTTGGTGATGTTGTTTCACGCCAGTATATCTTATACCCTTTTGCTCCTTCAACTTTACTCCACTTTAACCTTGCACTTGCCTCTACAATTCCACCAATAAAAACTTCTTTTGGTGCTTCGGGTGCCCAGGCTAAACTAGCCAAGCTTATAGCATTTACGGCTGTTAACTTTTTAGCGTATCCAAAATTTACGTGTTCAAATGTGTCACCATACTTAATTCCGTTTTCAGTTCTAATATCTTGATGTTGTTGTGTGTAATTCTCGTGAGCCTCCATTATTCTTATGCCCGCAAAACCTAAGTCATTAAAAGGCCTGTGATGTCCACCTCTACCAAATCTATCCAACCTATAAATCATCATCGGATTCATTTCCGGCATATAGGTTTTTACATTTTTATGAATATACCTGGCCAACTGTCTCGAAATACCATCTACTTCACCACCATAAAAACGTCTCATTTTACGTTCTCTTTCCGTTTCATTTGCAGGAACAGGTTCCGAGAAAATTCTGAACGAACGGTTGTCTATAACACCATCTACACCCTTAATATTCCCAATCATATCATTATTTAAAATACCGATAATGTCCCAACCTTTATCTACAGCGTACTTTGCCAAACCAGCACCTCCAAACAAACCTTGCTCTTCACCAGAAAGTCCTACATATATAATACTACTTTCAAAAGTATACTTACTTAAAACCCTTGCAGCTTCTATTGTTCCTGCCATTCCAGAAGCATTGTCATTTGCACCAGGTGCATCCGTAGTAAAATCCATCGTATCGCTTGCGCGAGAATCGATATCGCCACTCATAATTACATACTTGTTTGGATACTTTGTTCCCTTTTGAACCGCTACTACATTTACTATCCAAGCATCGTGTGGTACTCTACCATTCCCTTCTTTTGTTACAAAATCTTTTTGATAAAAGACCTCCATACAATCATTACAGCCTTTAGAAATTGTTTCAAATTCAGATTTTATCCAACGTCTTGCCGCTCCAATTCCTTGTGTGGTAGAAATCGTATCAGAAAATGTATTTCTTGTACCGAATTCTGTTAAGGTTTTTACATCTGATTTAATTCTTTCTGCCGAAACAGCAGCTATAATGTCGTATATTTTTAAATCTGTTTGTGCAGAAACAGCCACTGTAAATAGCAAAAATAAAATGGAAATATTTTTCATCAAAATAAATTTTAGACAACCAAAATACAAAATAAAAAAGAAAATATAAAGCAATTCTCTTGCAAATATTATTTATTGAGATCAAATAAGTAACCAACTGAAAAACTAAAAAAACTTGATGTTTGTATATTCGATTCTTTCAAGACTGAATTCGGGAAATTGAAATAATAGCCCAATTCAAAATCCCAAGAGTTTGTGCTTAAAGAAAGTGGGATACTTACTTGCGTATTTAACAAATCAAAAACATTAAAGTTTACGATCTCTAGACCCATTTGCCGGTCCGAAAAAACAACTCGTTTAACGGCTAAAGATTGTTTTGCAATTATAAAACTTACATTTGGTCTTAAACGCAAGGCAGCGTTTGGGGTTCTTCTTAAAGTAAAATTTACATAACTATTAGAAACTACTTGATAAGATTCATCTGTACCAAATAAATAGGAAGCAGAAATTGTTGTGCCAAAAGTTCTTTTTTTATTTCTAGCACCTATACTAAAGTCTAATGAATTGGTAAAATCTTCATAACCGTCTGTGTAAAAAAACTTTGTATACCCTAGGTTGTAGACAAAACTTTTCTTTTGCCCGAGTGTGTTAAAATATCCGACAGAAAGACTTGTAAAATCCCAATTTGGCAGAAATTCTTGGTAATAAATTCCAGAGATACTCGCGTTAAAACCTGAAGAATGATAATAAGATACTTGCGGAATGATATGAAATTGATCTTTACCTGGGTCTCTTCCTGAAAAGTAAGTATTGTTATTATAAGAAACAGCTGTGTAGAAAAAATTGTAAGATGTATCACCTTCTATCAATTCGTCTAAAAATTGTTGTTCATTAAAAAATAAATCAGTTAAAAGAAGATCAATATCATCTTCATTGATTTCTTGTGCATAAGAACAAAAAGAGGTTGCTATTGTAAACAATAGCAACCTAAAAAAAATTAAAGAAGTTGTAATTCTATAATAAGAATCTGTCATAATTATCTAAAACTATTTCCCTTTATTTCTTCTTTTTTTGCCATCATTAGCATTGTTATTATTTCTTGGACCGTCTTTAAGCTCTCCTCTATCTTTGTTTTTTTGAATTTTATCAATTCGTTCTTTTAGCATTTTACGCTGTTCTCCAGTAAGTGTTTTTCTGAAATTCTCTCTCGTTTTTCGAATGCGCACTTGCTGATTTCTAACTAAATCTTTCTGGTTTCTAGAAAAAGTTGCCGTTAAACGATTTCTAATTTCACTTTTAGAAATTGTTTTATCTCTTAAAATAAATAGTTGCTCTTTGCTAAGTGTCGCTTTAAAAGCATCCCTATTAGTTCTCATTACTACTCTCTCCTTTTGCAACAAATCTCTTTGTTCTTTTGTAAGCTCTTTGGCAATCAAATCGTAATTAGATTTTTGAGCAAAAATTTGTGCATTAAAGAACATCAGACTGATAACAATAATACGGTATATGATGGTTTTTAAATTCATTTTATTTTCCTCTTTAAAATCTAATTTACAAAATTATAAGTGATTACTTACATGCATCTTTTGCTGCTTTCATATCCGCCGCGTAATTGATGTCTACAGTTGTGGCATCTCTATAGATAATAGCTACAGGGTAATTTAACATCCCTTTTTCAGTTGCATCAGGATTTTCTTTGTGCCAGTCTCTGATCAATTTAAAAGCTGCTTTTTCATTTACAGTAATTAAAGTTGCGTCTGGCATTGTAAAACTTACGGGTAAGACCAATCTAAAACATTTTCTTTTGTCTTTCCCTTTTTTACAAGAATCTTTAACGCTTTTTAATTCGTCTTTATCTAACAACATTTGTACGGTTCCGTCTTTGAAAATTACCTCTAAAGGAAAAACGATTGCTGCTCGCTCGGTTGCATCAGAATTTAGTTGGTACCATTCTCTTATCAAAGTCCAATCTGCTTTCTCGTTTAATGTTATTGATGAATCATCTGGCATTATAAAATCTATCGGAAAAACAAATTCAAAACACTTATGTCTTCTTTTTTTGGACTTTTCACGGTTGTCTTTTAACGGCCTTCCTTCGGTACTAAAAAAAACGTCACTTTTCTTTTCTTGTCTAGCGATGTTATCTGTTACTACAGACACTTTAAAACCTAAACCTGTTGCTAACTGTACACTTTCGATAGCGGTATCTAATAAATCTGTGTTAAAAGTAGCACCAGTTGTAGACGGTAAATTATCTGCACTTACCGTTGTTTTTGATGCACTCTCTATTTTTGCTATTAATGCTGTATCATCTGACCCTGCTAAACCCTCAGCATCTGAACAAGCAGTAAATAATAAAGC
>JBLHIE010000008.1:0-41312 GCA_047614925.1 Arenicella sp. | reverse complement strand
TCACAACTAGCTCATTATACCATTTGGAATAATCGTCTGCCCTTTTTGTTAAATGTTTACTCATAATTAAAAGTTTGGCACAAAAATTGTTACCTTTAAAGTGAAATATCTGTTAAAAGATTGTTTTGTATTTGTATAAAACAATACAAAATTACTACAAAAAGGTTAGAGACCAATTAAAGATTAGATTTTTTTGTATAACAATTTTTCTATAAAATTAATGTTCACTAAAAAACAAGCCTCATGAAACGATCATATAGATTTTGCAACACAAACCAATGTATCTTTTTAATTGCAACTAGTTTGCTGTTAGTTTCTTGTGGTACATATCAAAGTGCATATGATAACGATGGTATTTATGGAAGTGATTCAATTGAACAGATAGAAGAAAAGGTAATTATTGTTGACGAAAACGGATATAAAGAGTACAATAATAATTATTTTACAAATGAATTAGAGCGTCTAGAAGATTTAGACGAAAATGTTGTTTTTACAGATGTTGATTCTTACAATTCTCCAGACAGGGTTTATGAAGAAGATAATTTAAACTACAACACAAACCCTTCTTGGGGAAGTAATGATAACAACGACGTTGTTGTAAACGTTAATTTGAATAGCAATCCGTATTGGAATGATTTCGGACCGGGTTTTAACAACTTTGGGTTTAATAACTGGGGCTATAGGAACCGTTGGGGTTGGAACAACGGAATGGGTTTTAATAACGGCTGGGGTTGGAATAACGGATTTAACAATTGGGGATTCAATAATTGGGCGCACAATCCTTTTTGGCACCCATATCATAATAATTTAGCTTTTGGTTGGGGCATGTATGGCAACTATAATCTAGGATTTGGAAATCCTTACGGACACAATAGGTTCAATGGAAATGGAAGATATGGTAGAAGAACTTCATACAATAACTTTTATACAAGAGATAATATAAATGCTAGGGGTACTGCTGCCGTTTCTAGAAGAGGAGTGAATGTTACAAGACTTAGTTCATCAGCATCAAGAAGAGGAAATACATCAACTACAGCGCCTAACAGAAGATTTTCTTCGATTATAAATAGAATTTCAGGTGATACGAATACTAGAAGAAATACATCAACTAGAAATTCATCATCAACTAGAAGCAGTTCAAATAGGACTGCACCCACTATAAGTTCATCGTCAACAAGAAGAAGTGCTGCGAGAAATGCACCTTCTAGAGGTTCATCTTCGACAAGAAGAAGTTCTAATGGAAATGCGTCTTCAAGTAGCTCTAATAGTTCAAGCAACTCTTCTTCCAGAACATCAAGAAGTAGTTCAAGTAGAAGTAGTTCAACAAGAAGTACACCTTCTAGAAGTTCATCTTCATCAAGTACACCTTCTAGAAGTTCGTCTTCATCAAGAGGCTCTTCATCTTCTAGTAGAAGAGGAAATAACTAAGATTTTATTTAATTAGAAAATTATAAAAATGAAAAAATTTATAACCCTTGCGGCTTTGTTTGTAGTTACCTTAATGTCTTATGGTCAATCTTTAGGATACCAAGATTTAGCATTGCTTTTTTCTCAGGAAGATGGAAATGGAACAGCTCGTTTTACAGCTATGAGCGGGGCCTTCGGGGCATTAGGAGGAGACGTGTCTGCAGTGAATATCAATCCAGCAGGTTTGTCCGTTTTTAATACCAGTATTTTTTCGGGTTCCTTAAACTCTAGACAAACAAACACAACCACAAACTATTATGGCACAAATACAAACAATCGAAATCAATTTTTAAATGTTTCTCAAGCAGGTGCTGTTCTCGTTTTTAAAAATGCATATACGTCTGATTGGAATAATTTTGTAATTGGATTTAATTACAGAATAACTAAAGATTTTACCGGTAGTTTTAATGTGGCAGGAAATAGTGGAATCGCAACTTTTAGAGACTTTCCTTTAGATGAAAATGAACCAATTATAGATTATAATATTGCTGAAGAGCAACGTTTTTTTAACGATTATGCAGGTGAAATAAGTGAAATGAATATCGCTTTTTCTTCAGTGCATAAAAAGAAATTATATCTGGGTGCTAGTTTAAATTTTTACGATTTAAACTTTAGTCAACGTGCTACTTTGGTAGAGTTTAATAATGATGGAAACGGAAACACGTTAGATGCAAACTTATACCAAGAAAATTTTATAAATGGTGCAGGTATTTCTTTTAATACGGGTTTTATTTACAAAGCACATCAAAACTTTAGATTTGGACTTTCATACCAAACACCTACAGTATTTACAGAACTATTAGAGGAATCTAATATTGTAGATAATGACGGGTTTAAAGGAGATACAGAGATCTTAGTAAGTAACAATACAACAATTTATGACAATACAGCTGGAGGTTATTTTCCTTCTCAAAGGCTTCTTTATCGTTTAAAAATGCCAAGTAAGTTCACAGCAAGTGTTGCAGTCGTTTTTGGTAAAAACGGGTTATTGAGTATCGATTACAACATTAAGAATTATCAAAACATGAAATTGTCGAATGCAAATTTTTCAAATGAAAATCAATTTTTTCAAAATGAATTAAGAAACACACACGCAGTTAACGTAGGTTCAGAATGGCGTTTTGACAACTTTAGTGCAAGAGCAGGTTATAAGTTTGAACAAAGTCCGGATAGGTTAGCGTTAAGCTCAGATAATTTAGAAGGCTATTCTTTTGGTGGAGGTTATAATTTTGGAAATTTTAAATTAGACTTTGCATATAGCGATAATAATAGAACAGCGCCTTATAATTTTTACGCTGGTTTTAATGTTGATTCAGCAAATTTACTTATTGATAATAAGGTTTTTACAGCCACGGTCTCCATAAACTTATAAACTATAGCTACTTAAAAATGAAGATGTCTCCCCATTTTGAGATTAAAAAATCATTTTAGCAACCGGCTTCATTTTATCTCTATAAAATAATCCTATCTATCTTTTTTCCCTTAATTTTGCAATTCAATTTTTAACACATGTCAGATACTACAATTACCATACAAGAAACTACGAATAATACCATACTTAAATTTAACAGTACCGCTATTTTAATTAATGGAGGTAGTTATGAGTTTAACAATATAGACGAAGCCAAAAACTCTCCTTTAGCACAAGAATTATTTTATTTACCGTTTGTAAAAAAAGTATTTATTACCGCTAATTTTATTGCCATTCAACGTTTTGATATTTTAGAATGGATAGATGTACAAGAAGAAGTAAAAGAGCAGATAGAAGCGTATATAAGTGACGGAAACGTAGTTGTAAACGAACAAAAAACATCAAAAAAAGAACCTATTGAAGTATATGCAGAAGTAACACCAAACCCAGCAGTTATGAAGTTTGGCGTAAATAAAGCATTAACGCAAACAGATGTTGAGTTTAAAAATATAGACGAGGCAAATGCATCCTCACCTTTAGCACAAGCAATTTTCAATTTTCCGTTTGTAAAAGAAGTATTTATTTCAGATAATTATATTTCTGTTACAAAATATGACATGGTAGAGTGGAATGATGTTTACGGTGAGGTAAGAACTTTTATTCGTGAGTATTTAGCCGATGGAAAAATAATAATTAAAGAATTACCAAAAGAAGAAACTGACGCTACAGAAAATAGTGTAGCGGCACCAGTAGTTGCTTTAGAAGGAATCTCTGCGCAAATTGTAGATATCTTAGATGAATATATAAAACCTGCTGTTGCGAGTGATGGAGGTAATATTGCTTTTAGATCTTATGACGAAGCAAACAAAGTAGTAAGTGTAGTTTTACAAGGTGCTTGTAGTGGTTGCCCGTCTTCTACGGCAACATTAAAAAACGGAATAGAAAACTTATTAAAAGAAATGCTACCAAATATGATTAATGAAGTGGTTGCAATTAACGGATAATAAATTTGGTGAAAAGCAAATTGCGAATAGCCCAAAGCTACATAATATGTCAAAGATAATTAAACCATACAAAGATTCAGCATTAGGAAAAAAAGAACAAGTAGCAAAAATGTTCGATGCTATTTCTGGTAATTATGACGGTCTAAATAGAGTTATTTCTCTTGGGATTGATGTAAAGTGGCGTAAAGAAGTAGTGAGAATTGTTGGAGAGAACAACCCGAAACAAATTTTAGACATTGCAACAGGAACGGGAGATTTAGCCTTAATGATGGCAGATTTAAAACCAGACAGAATTGTTGGTTTAGATATTTCGGCAGGAATGTTAGCTGTTGGAAAACAGAAAATAGCCAAAGCAAACCTCTCTGATAAAATAGAAATGATTGTGGCAGATTCTGAAGAAATGCCTTTTGAAGACCAAACGTTTGATGCAATTACAGTGTCATTTGGAGTTCGGAACTTTGCGAATTTAGACAAAGGAATTAAAGAAATAGCAAGAGTTTTAAAACCGAGAGGGGTTTTGGTTATTCTAGAAACTTCAAACCCGGTAAAATTTCCATTTAAACAAGGGTATCAATTATATACAAACTTATTCTTACCAGTTGTTGGTAAATTGTTTTCTAAAGATAAAGTTGCCTATTCTTATTTATCTGAATCTGCAAATTCCTTTCCTTTTGGGGAAGTGTTCAACAATATTTTACAAAAAAATGGGTTTACCACTACAGAACACAAACCTGTAACTTTTGGAGTTGCAACAATTTATACTGCACGTAAATAATGATGAGTAAAAAAATCTTGATTTTCGGATTTTTTCTATTTGCTTCTATCGCCTTTTTTGCGCAAACAGAGCGGGTAGAATACATACCAACCTTTGATAGAAAACCGATACATTATGGCTTCTATTTGGGGTTAAATCAAAATGATTTTAAATTAAACTTAAGAGAAAGCACCATTCAAAACGCAAACATTACAGTATTGCCAAGTACAGGGTTTAACGTAGGTTTAATTGCAGACTTGCGTTTGCATAAAAATTTAAACTTGCGTTTAGAGCCGGGTTTGGTGAGTAATACCAAAACAATTATATTCAATCATTTAAAAAATTCTTCAATACCACAAGATAGTATTAGAGAAATAGGATCTACTTATTTACATGTTCCTTTTGTGTTCAAATTTAGTACAGACAGATATAAAAATATAAGACCTTACGTATTAGGTGGGGTCTCTTATGATTATAACTTTTCTAGTAATGAAGAGAATCAAGAAGACAATTCTGCTGGACAATTTAGAATGAAAGCCCATAATTTTATGTATGAGGTTGGTGTAGGGGTAGATTTTTACCTGTATTATTTTAAATTCTCTCCATCTATTCGTGGTGTTTTTGCCATGAACAATGAAATCAAATACGATAATGATGAAAATAGTAAATGGACGGCTCCCATCAACTTTATGGGAACTCGGGGTATTTTTCTAAATTTTTCTTTTGAGTAAGAAAATACAAGCGATTTATTGCATTGAGAAATATTGATGCTGCATTTCCTTTAATCTTTTAAAGAGCTTTACTACTTAGAAAGCTACTTTACGCAAAATAAGCACTAACAACTAACAACCGCGTTTAAACTCACTTAATAAAATAGCAGTTGCAGTAGCTACATTTAAACTCTCCGTTTCTTGCGTTTCTCCAAATCTTGGAATGGCTATTTTATACTGAATTAAGGCTTTAATTTCTTCGGAAACTCCGTTTGCTTCGTTACCCATAATTAGAATACCATCTGTTGGCAACTTGGTTTTGTACACATTTTCACCATTCATATCTGCAATAAAAGTATTTAATTTGCTTTCCGTTAAATAGCTTTTTAAATCTGTGTAATGAATAGAAACGCGCGTTAAAGAACCCATAGACGCCTGCACAACTTTTTGATTATAGCAGTCTACCGTATCTTTAGAACAAATTAATTGAGGAAGTCCAAACCAATCGCACAACCGTATAATTGTACCGAGGTTTCCAGGGTCATTAACAGCGTCTAAGGCTATTGTTAAGCCAGAATTTTGTAGTGCTTTTTCTTCTGGTATTTTAAAAATACCAAGCGCCTTATTAGGCGATTTTAAGGTGCTAATTTTTTTTAATTCAGTTTCAGTAATTCTTACAATTTTATCTTCAAAAATAGTAGTTTCAAAAGTATTTGTACAAAAGAGAGTTTCAATTTTAAAAGCTGAATCTAGCAATTCATTTATCACTTTTACACCTTCCGCAATAAATAAATGATACTTTTGTCTATACTTTTTCTGTGATAAACTTGTTATTAATTTTAGTTGACTTTTAGAGATACTCATTAATTGTGTCTAATTAGAAATAAACCGTTGAAATATACTATTTTTGATGTTAAATGTATGGCTAAAGTAATGAAAAAACTTTCTTTTTACTTTCTACTTCTTTTATTTTTTGCTGCTTGTAATTCTACAAAACATGTTGCCGAAAATGAGTATATGCTTGCGCAAAATTATGTTTTTATAGACAGTGTTAGAGATAAGAGTGATGCGTTCGATAAATACATACTTCAAAAACCCAATCCAAAGTTACTAGGTACACCAATTGGTTTGTATTTTCATAATTTAGGAGATCATGATACCCCAAAAACAGCTTTAAAGTGGAGCGAAAAACATCCGAAGAAATATAAGTTTGTTAAAAGAATTTTTTCGGAAAAGCAGAGTATTGCCTATGCCAACTCTTTAATCAAATTAAATAAATGGTTTTTAAGTTATGATGCTCCTGTTATCATAAGCAAAAACAAAGTAAAAAGAACTTCAGACAACTTAGAGGCTTATTATAAAACGAAAGGCTATTTCGAGGCTCAAATTAATTCGGAAATTAATAGAGATACCATTCATAAAAAAGCAACGGCAGCATATTACATTCACAGAGGAAAACCAACGTTATTGGATACTATTAAGTTAAAAATAGAATCTGTAGTGTTAGATTCTATTTATAAAGATTCTGGACTTCGTTCTTTATTGAAAAATGGTAACCAGTACGATGATCAGGTTTTTAGAAAGGAAGCGAGTACTGTTTTAAAGCTTTTTAGAAATAGTGGTATTTACCATTTTTCTGAAGCTGCTTTGGGTTTTTATGTGGACTCTACGAGAGCAGATTATAAAACAAATGTAGATTTTTTAATCGCTAAAGATAGGTATGAAGATGTAAACGGCTCTTATATAAAGAAAGACTATAAGGTGCAAAGGATTAAAGAAATTAATGTAGTTACAGATTATTCCTTCACAAAGAAAGAGGAGGTTTATAATGATTCTGTTTCTTACAAAGGCATTAACTTTTTATCGCATGACAAACTAAAGTACAACCCCAAGTATTTGGCGGCATCTATTTTTTTTAAACCAGGAGATGTATTTAAAGATACACTTAGAAATCTGACTAGAAATCACTTAAAATCACTTAAAAATTTTAAATCTACAAATATTACGTTTACGCCTATAGAGGGATCAGATAATGAATTAAAAATGGACTTATTTCTGTCTCCTTTAGAAAAATTCACAGCAGGTTTTGAAACAGAATTAACGCATTCTAATATTAGAAATATTGGTACTTCAGCTAAGTTCTCTTTTATTGATAGAAATGTTTTTAGAGGAGCGGAATTATTAAAATTATCTGTTTTAGGTTCTTGGTTTAACGCCAATAATGGCCCTGGTTGGGAAATAGGTGCAGACGCATCTTTAGAGATTCCTAGACTTGTTGCTCCTTTTGGTTTGAGTAAGTTGGTGCCGAAAAGAATGTCTCCAAGAACACTGTTTTCTTTAGGGTCTAGTTTTCAAAAAAACATTGGATTAGACAGGCAAACCTTTACCTTTTTGTCTGATTACAAATGGGAGTATACAAAGAAGAAGACAATTCAATTAGAAGTTTTTAACACACAATATATTCAGAATTTGAATGTGAGTCGTTTTTTTAATATTTATGGTTCTGAGTTTACCAATCTAAATAATGTGGCAAAAATTTATGATACTGCAAATAATACATCCTTTTTTCCTTTAGCTACAGACTTAGATTTGCAGTCCTCGGCGTCTTTAAATTTTATAAAAATAGTGGCTGCAGATTCTGGATTTCGAGCTTCAAATGCAACAGAGTATAATACCGTTTTAAACATTCAGAATAGATACAATATTGTTACTTCAGATTTTTTAATTCCTACGCTAGCATATTCTTACACTTACAATAGTCAGATAGATTTTAAGGATAATAATTTCTCTTTCTTCAAGGCAAGACTTTCTAATTCTGGAAATATTTTAGGGTTATTTTCGAGCACGTATAACGGAAATAATAAAAAGACACTTTTAAAAATTCCGCTGGCACAATACTTTAAAATAGATTTAGAATACAAGCGTTTTTGGGATGTTGGAGCGACGTCCGTATTCGGAATTAGAACTTTTTTAGGCGCAATTTTTAGGTATGATAATTCAGATATTCCTTTTACAAGAAGTTATTTTGCTGGAGGTTCTAATGATATCAGAGCTTGGCAAACCTATGAGTTAGGTCCCGGAAGTAGAAATAGTGGTTTAGAGTTTAACGTTGGTAGTTTTAAGTTTCTAACAAGTGCAGAATATCGTTTTGATTTGGTTCGAAGTTTAAAAGGAGCCATGTTTATAGATGCAGGTAATATTTGGGATATTTCAGGGTCTGAATTTATAGAGGATGATGCAAAATTTGATAGTTTGTCTTCATTAAAAAATACTGCCATTGGTTCTGGTTTTGGACTGCGTTATGATTTGAATTTTTTTGTACTAAGGTTTGACATCGGTTTTAAAACCTATGAGCCTTATTTAAAAGAGCGCAAGTGGTTTAGAAATTACAATTTTGCAAGCGCGGTCTATAATATAGGAATCAATTATCCTTTTTAATAAAATTAGCTAAAATTCTATAACGTTTTCGTTATTTTCTGTGTTCTTCAAACTAAAAAGCACCTATTTTTAGTATTTTTGAAAAAATTAAGAAATTACAAATTAAAATATACCAATATGAGTCACAACATAAAACCTGGAGTTGCAACAGGAAAAGAAGTTCAAGAAATTTTTAAACTTGCAAAGGAAAAAGGATTTGCATTGCCAGCGGTTAATGTTGTTGGGTCAAACACTATTAATGGTGTTTTAGAGACTGCAAGAGACTTAAACGCTCCTGTTATTATTCAATTTTCAAACGGTGGTGCGCAATTTAATGCAGGAAAAGGATTGTCTAATGAAGGAGAAAAAGCTGCTATTGCAGGAGGTATCGCTGGTGCAAAACATATACATGAATTAGCAATTGCTTATGGTGTTCCTGTAATTTTACACACAGATCATGCTGCAAAAAAATTATTACCTTGGATAGACGGTTTATTAGATGCTTCTGAAAAGAATTTCGCAGAAACAGGAAAGCCTTTGTATAGTTCTCATATGATTGATTTATCTGAAGAGCCTCTAGAAGAAAATATAGAAATCTGTAAGAAATATTTAGCTCGTATGAGTAAAATGGGTATGACCTTAGAGATTGAATTAGGAATAACAGGTGGTGAAGAAGATGGTGTAGACAATTCTGATATAGATGTTTCTAAATTATATACACAACCCGAAGAAGTTGCTTATGCTTATGAAGAGTTATTAAAAGTTTCTCCTCAATTTACAATTGCAGCAGCATTTGGGAATGTTCACGGTGTTTATAAACCAGGGAATGTAAAACTAACGCCAAAAATTTTAAAGAACTCTCAAGAATATATTTCTAAAAAGTACAATGTAGCCCACAATCACATCGATTTTGTATTTCACGGTGGTTCTGGTTCTACGGTAGAAGAAATTAGAGAATCTATTGGTTACGGAGTGGTAAAAATGAATATTGATACCGATATGCAGTTTGCTTTCACGGAAGGTATTAGAGATTATATGCAAGGAAAAGCGGCGTATATAGCTACTCAAATCGGGAATCCTGACGGAGCAGATCAACCTAATAAAAAATATTACGATCCAAGAAAATGGTTGCGTGAAGGTGAAGTTACTTTCATAAACCGTTTAAAACAAGCGTTTCAAGACTTAAATAACGTAGATACTTTATAGTATTTTATTTTAATATTTCACAAAAGCATTTTGATTCTATAATTAAAATGCTTTTTTTGTGCCTAAGGTTTTGGATACTTATTTTAGGTAGTAATAATCAAACAAATAAGAAAGTAGATTTTGCAAAAAATCTTTTACATTTGTATTTCATATTTTATTTCTAAATAATTTTATTTTTGAAATAATACATTAAGACAAACACATAACATGGCTTGGTTTAAAAGAACAGATAAAGGAATTCAAACTTCTACGGAAAATAAAAAAGATACTCCCAAAGGCTTGTGGTATAAAACTCCAAGTGGAAAAGTTATAGATACAGAAGAATTAAAAAGAAACTTATATGTAAGTCCAGAAGACGGGTATCATGTAAGAATAGGAAGTAAAGAGTATTTTGAGTTATTTTTTGATAACAATAAGTTTAAAGAATTAAACGAAGGGTTGACTTCTAAAGATCCTTTAAAGTTTGAAGATACTAAAAAATATCCAGACAGATTAAAAGCAGCTCAAGAAAAAACAAAGTTAAATGATGCTGTTAGAACTGCCGTAGGAAAATCTCTAGGAAAAGATATTGTAATTGCTGCAATGGATTTTGCTTTTATTGGAGGTTCTATGGGGTCTGTAGTTGGAGAAAAGATTGCAAGAGCAATTGATTATTCAATAAAGAATAAGATACCGTTTTTAATGGTTTCTAAATCTGGTGGCGCAAGAATGATGGAAGCATCACTTTCTTTAATGCAATTGGTAAAAACATCTTCTAAATTAGCGCAGTTAGCAGGTGCTAAAATTCCTTACATCTCTTTATGTACAGATCCAACAACAGGAGGTACAACGGCTTCTTATGCAATGCTAGGTGATATTAATATTGCAGAGCCAAATGCGTTAATTGCTTTTGCTGGGCCAAGAGTTGTAAGAGATACTACAGGTAAAGATTTACCAGAAGGCTTCCAGAAGTCTGAGTTTGTTTTAGAGCACGGTTTCTTAGATGCTATTTACGAGCGTAAAGAATTAAAAACACAGATAAATTTATACATAGATTTAATACAGAACCTTCCTATTCGAAAAGGAGTAGCAGTATCATAAGAAGTATAATATATAGAAAAAGCCAGCATATGCTGGCTTTTTTAGTTTTATAAAAGTAGGCAGATTTAAAACCTCCAACCAACATTTAGACCAGCTCTTGGAACCAGTGCAGGAGAGTCAGTTCCAAAAAGATTTCTGCCTAGACCTGCATACGCGTCAATGATTAAACCACTTTTAGAAATATATTTTGTTCCTACGGCAACACCTAAAGCAGCATCTGTGTATTTTTTTAACAGCGTGGTGCCATTTATATTTGTCTTTCCAGAATTTATACCAACAAAGCCTTCTCCGAAGAAGTTCCACTGTGCATCTGTGCTAAAGTAGTGCCGAAAATACGGTGTAATCATCAGGTTTTCATTGTATCTAAAAGCTGTTTCTTGGTCTGCTAAATTGAACAAGGCCGAAACTCCGAAAGAATTTTCAACGGTAATATATTTTTCATAAGAAAACGCTAAGCTTCTTATAACGAGTGCATCTGCAATGTCTAATTTTATTTCTTGTTGAGAAAATCCTAAAGAACTTATTAAAAGTCCGAGTATGCATATTATCTTTTTCATTTTTTAATTTTTTGAAAATTCATTAATTTCATGAATGTTTAGAATCTGTATCCTAAAGAGATACCAAACCTTCCAACGATATTAAACTCAAAGTAATCATCTTCATTCTCATTTTTTATTAAATTTCTTCCAACACCCAAGTAAACTTCCGTTGTAAAACCAGATTTAGTAATAAATTTACCACCAACAGATATTCCTAATGCAAAACTAGTGTCATTCTCAATGCTCTCAGAATTATTTCTGTAATAAATGTCTTGGTAGGTGTTTAGCATTCCAAATCCTTCTACAAAAAAACCTCTAGCAAAAGTAGACTCAGAGAAAAACCATCTATAATAAGGTGTTAAAGAGAACTTTTTAGGAAAGGCTATATCATCATTTATATCTGTAAAACTATAGAATACGGCAACCCCATAAGAAGACTCGGCATTTATTAATCTTTCGTAAGAAAGGTCTAAAGCAGATAAACCAATTAAGTTAAATGCATTAATTTTTAACTCATACTTTTTATCCACATCTTGTGGGTATCTATTTTCCTTTGTTTCTTCACGCTCTTGCGCGGTAAACTGTAAACTTATGAAGGCTAATAATACGAATAGTGTACTCTTTTTCATTTATTTTTTTTTAGAAAACAAAGATATCAAAAAGCAGACCATTAAATGTTAAAAAATAGCGCGCAATTGAATATTTCCCGTGTGAATTATTTTAGAACGCTCACTTTTTCTTCCTAAATAATTTAAGTTTAAATTTAAAAAAGAGTTTAATTTTCTATTGAATAAAAGATTCCACGTATAGTTTTTACCAGCCTGCAAACCTTCTAACATTTGATAGGCAACAGGTGAGTTTGTATCTCCTATAAAATCATTAAAAAACAAATTTACATTGGCTGTGATTTGATTTTTTTTCGTGCTTATATAAAAATATTCGAGTCCAAATTTTTGTTGCTTGAGCTCTTCAAAATTTTCCAAACTATTTTTTTTATGATGGTACTTATAAAAAGCAGTTAATCTGTTGTTCTGATTATATAAAAAGCTAACTTTTGGCTGAATTTCTTTGCCTTTAATTAGGTAATTTCTATTGTTAAAGTTTTCTGTTTGTAAATTATTTTCAGACGCTTTCCCCATCAAATCAAACAGCCAGAAAGTGGCAAATTTATGCCCAAAATCTACCTGATGTGTTTTGGTGTTATTTTCTTGTGTTCCTATGAAATATTGTTGCTTTGTTCTTAACTTTCCATAGGTATATGTTGTGCTGTATTTTTGCAGGTTTTTGTTGAAGTATAGGCTATTTCTTAGACTTAAATTCAAACCAATTAACGGGTCTTCATCAAAACTAAAAGGATTAAAGTTAAAAGAATCTCCTATTCTTTCTTTTTCATTTTCAATGCTTAAAAAACTTTCATTATGAAAGTGAGAAAGGGTTTTTTTGAATCCGTTTTTATCCTTCCATTGCTTAAAGTTAAGATTTACAGCTTGTCTAAACTTGGCTCTTTGGGTTGCTAGAAAACGTACGTTTGGTTTTGGTATGCGCAAATAATTTGCTTGATCTTGGAACTCTGCAACTTCAAATTCATCAAAATCTTGTATCCCATCATTATTATAATCTCGCCACGTGTAGTATCCCAGGCCAGGCGCTGTTTTTATGTAAAGATATTCCTGTCTTGCAACATTTCCAGAAGAAGTTTCATAAAGAGTATTTAGGTTTACAAAATTGTTGAATAATTGCTGATTGAAAATGATTCTTGAGTTTAAAGATTTTTGGTCCTCAGCAAAGCTGTTTTCTGTTAGACGGTAATTTGCATACAGACTTAAATTGGTGTTTTTATTTTGAATTAATTTACTATGGATGTAAAATGATTTTCTCCTATTAATTGCTGTAAATTCATTCCGTCTTATACTGTCATTATTTCTATAATTAAAACCAAATTTAGCAAATACTTTAGCGGTGTCTCCAACACCAAAATAGGTTTCAAATTCCTTATATCTGTGACTTGTATTGATGTAATCTTTAGAACTACTATTTTTTCTACTATTGGTTTCTAAATTGATAAATGCACCTAGCCAGCTTTTTTTAAAACGATGTTCTATTGTTGCTTTTGCTCTTAAAAAAGAATTCTCTTCTGTTGTTGAGGTATTTGTAAGGAAGCTACCATCTATAAAAAAAGCAGTGTTTTTATGTTTTATTTTAGATTGAAGTTCGTGCTTATTCCCATTAAAAGTAGCGATGTAATTTAAGTGATTGTATCTGTATAAAATAAAATCGTTTTTTTTGTTTTGAAAGTTGAATTCTGACTGAAAATAGTTTTTTGTAGCCTTGTTGGTGAGTAGATTCCAATCTCTATTAAATTCTACCGATTCCCAACGTTGTAAGGTTTTAAAATTTTGATGTGTGTATTCATGATTCACCGTACTTGTTAATTTCCATTTTTTATCAATTAGAACTTGTTGCCAACCAATTTTTGCAGCAATGCCTGTGTTCTGATTATTGTCTATCGATGAAAATAAATTTGCATCCGTATTACTAATGGCTACTTCGGAAGAGAACTTTGTTTTTTCTGTAGGATTATAATTAGATTGTAAAACAAAAACCTGCGATTTTGTAGGTGCAATTAAGCGAGTTATTGGCACATAACTACCTTGGTTAACACCCGCGTACTTATAAATATTTCCAATTGCAGTGCTGCTGTCGATGATATAATCACCCCCATTTACACCAACATTTGTAAAAGTTACAACGTATAATTCTGCATCTGGGTCTAATGAATACTCAAAAGTTTCTACGGCACCATTGGTTGTTTTTCTATACAAGATTTTATTTTCATCAAAAGCAGTGATGGCTGCACTTTCTGCAAACATTAAATCTGTATTATTACCAGCGTTTGCTAAAATATGTTTTTGATTGTCTGTTAATGCTTGCTGTAAGGGCTGATTTTTAGCGTCGTTTTCATTGTAGAAAAAACCACTAATATGTAGTTTTTCAGTTTTATAAGTAGCAGATTCATAGGTAACAAAACGGGTGTAGTTTCGGTCAGAATATTGGAAGTCAATCCAAATTCTCATATCATTTGTAATAGGAAAAGTGGTATTGAATGTTATTTCACCTAAATTATAATCTATTGTAAAATCTTTATTTTCACCTTTTTCTATTTTAATTCCGTTGATATAAACCTGTTCACTTCCACCAATTATTATAATATTAGGTTCGTTATTTGCACCAACAATTTTGTACGGACCTTGATTGCCCTCAATACCAACAATTGTAAACGTGTTAAATTTACCACGCACAATTGCACCAGCAGCACTTACTTTTAAATTATCATTTATTTTTGCTGCCACTTCTAGACCAGAAGCTTGTTTTGTAAAAGGAGCAAAATAACTATTTTGATTTTTTAACGAGATGTCTCCTGCTTTTACTCTCCAATTATCTGAGAACATTTCAATAAAAATACGATCAAAATCTGTAATATTTTGAGAGTACCCGTTTTCTTGAATCGGAATATTGGTATCCCAGATATTTGCCCTTAAAGTTACTTTGTCAGATAGTTTTCCGGAGATCTCTAAATCCAATGCGGCATTTGTAACTGCGTTCTGATTGTTGCCAGACGTAATTCCTCTAGAAATAAACCCTTTGGTTTGCAGACCTTCAAATAGTTTTATTTCAGACGCTTTTTTGTTGGTGGTTAAACTGTATAATTTTCCAGTATTTGTGTCATTTGACAAAATTAAATTCTCATTATAAGGAGTGTATGTTTTGGTAAGAAACTCTGGAAACCTAAAGTATTCTAAGGTAATTTCTGAATACGTTGTAGCACCTATTATAAGTGTAGCGTTGTTAAAATCCACAGTGTATTTAGAAGGATCAATAGGCTTTAGTAAAGCATTTAAAATTTTAAAACGAAGGGGATTGATAGCAACAGCGTCAAACTTTAGGGTATCTTTTTTAAGTAAGAATTTCTGCGATCTAAAATCTGTAGCAATTGTTTGAGATTGGATTGAAAACCCAATAAGCAAAAGTAAAAAAAGTAAGTTTTTTTTAAACATCTATAATCTATACCTAACAAACGTAATAATAGCTTTTTTAATATCTAAATATTTTTAAAATAGCGATTGTTGTTTTACGGGGTTTTCATGCGCAAGTAGCCATTTCTTGCGCCAAAGTCCTCCAGCATAGCCTGTTAAAGAACCATCAGTACCAATAACTCTATGGCACGGAATCACAATCCATAACGGATTTTTACCATTTGCAGTTGCTACTGCTCTTATTGCCTTTACATCTCCTAGGGCTTTACTTTGCTCTAAATAGCTTTTTGTTTTTCCGTATTTAATTTTCAAGAGTGTTTTCCAAACCTTTATCTGAAAAGCAGTTCCTATGGGGTTTACTGTTAAATTAAAATGATCTCTATTGCCTTTAAAATATTCCTCTAGTTGCACAAGGCATTCTTGCAAACAGAAGGGGGTTGAAAGATTTAATAGATTCTCTGAAACAGAGTCTTCATCTATAACTGAAATAGACTGAATTCCGTTTTTATTTCCTGAAATTTTTGCAATTCCAATAGGCGTTTTTAGATATGTGGTTTCAATGGTAGGCATTATATTCCAAAAATATCTTTAGAGTTGTGAGTTGTAATTTCTGATATTTCTTTGAATGAAAGCCCGTAAATGTCTACTAATTTGTCTACCACATTGGTTATGTAGGAACTTTCGTTTCTCTTACCTCTATAAGGTGCTGGTGCCAGATAAGGTGCATCTGTTTCTAAAACAATATTTTTTATGTCTATTTCATTTAGAAATGCATCAATTTTGCCATTTTTAAAAGTAACAACGCCACCAATACCCAATTTCATATTGTAAGAAATTGCTTGTACTGCCTGCTTTTTTGTTCCTGTAAAACAATGAAATATTCCTCTTAGAGCATCCCCTTTTTCTTCCTCTAAAATTTCAAAAATTTCATCAAATGCATCTCTACAATGAATTATAATTGGCATTTTTTTTTCTTTCGCCCATTTAATTTGCGTTCTAAAAGCCTCTTGCTGCTGTTTTAGAAAGGTTTTATCCCAATATAAATCAATACCAATTTCACCAATTGCATAAAAACTTCGTTGCTCAATCCATTTTCTTACATGTGTCAACTCCTCTAAGTAATTTTCCTTTACAGAAGTAGGGTGTAAGCCCATCATTAAATAGACGTCTGAAGGAAAGTTTTCTTCTAGCTTTAGCATACTTTCTGTGTATGACGCATCTATTGCAGGTATAAAAAACCGAGAAACACCCGCGTCTTTTGCACGTTGTATCATTTCTTTTTGATCCTCTTTAAACTGACTGGAATATAAATGGGTGTGCGTATCTGTAATCATTATTATTTCGGATAATTTTTAGCCAAATTACGAATTAATCCTGCGTTGAAGTCTTGTTGTTAAACATTTTATAAAGCGTACCTTTGCGTAAAATTTTATAAGATGACTTTTGAAGATTTAGATTTATCGAATCAACTACAATATGCAATTGACGATTTAGGTTTTGATACCCCAACGCCAATTCAAGAACAAGCATTTTCTGTAGTAAGATCTGGTAAAGATGTTGTGGGAATTGCGCAAACAGGAACTGGGAAAACGCTGGCTTATATGCTGCCAATTCTTAGAGATTTGCCCTACGCAACGCAACAGCACCCCAGAGTTTTGGTTTTGGTGCCAACTAGAGAACTTGTACTGCAAGTAGTTACTCAGATAGAGCAGTTGTCTAAATACATTAACACACGTGTTTTAGGTGTTTATGGAGGTGCAAACATCAATACTCAAAGACAAGCAATACAACAAGGTCAAGATATTATTGTGGCAACACCAGGTCGTTTATACGACTTGGCAATTAGTAATTCTTTAAAATTAAAGTCTATTCAGAAATTGGTAATTGATGAAGTAGATGTGATGTTAGATTTAGGATTCCGTTTTCAACTGATGAATATTTTTGATGTGATTCCAGAAAAAAGACAGAATGTATTATTTTCTGCAACGATGACAGAAGATGTAGATGCCTTAATTTACGATTTCTTTAAAAATCCTGAAAAAATATCTGTTGCAGTTAGTGGAACTCCGTTAGATAATATTGAACAGGTTTCGTATAATATTCCTAACTTTTTTACGAAAGTTAATTTATTGCACAACCTCTTAAAAGATAGAGAAACATATCATAAAGTATTAATTTTTGTTGGTTTTAAAAGAACCGCAGATTTGTTATTTAAACATTTAGAAGAGGCTTTTAGCAGTGAGATCTGTGTGATACACTCCAATAAAACTCAGAATTACAGAATTAGATCTATCAAACAATTTGACGAGGGAAAAAACAGAATCTTGTTAGCGACAGATGTAATGGCGCGTGGTTTAGATTTTGATAAAGTTTCTCATGTAATTAACTTTGATACGCCAGAGTTTCCTGAAAACTATATGCATAGAATTGGTAGAACTGGTCGTGCAGAGAAAGCAGGAAAAACAATTCTATTTTCAACCGAAAAGGAAAAAGAAGCAAAAGAAGGAATTGAAACATTGATGAATTATGAAATTCCTGTGTTAGCGCTTCCTGAAGAAGTAGAAATTGCTACCGCATTAACGGAAGACGAGCGCCCAAGAGAAGACCAAGGGATTTCTAAAAACAGAACTTCTTTAGAATATGTTCCTGGGCCAGCATTTCACGAAAAGAGTGAAAAGAACAGTCAGGTGAACAGAGGTGGTTCTTATAGAAGAGAAATTGCGGTAAAGTATAAGAAGCCAAAAACAAAAGGAGATAAAAATTACAATAAACACAATAAGAAAAAGAAAAAGTAATGCAAATTTTAACGGGGCAAGAATTGCATAATTTGGCAATGAACATTGTAGGAGAGAAGCTAGAGAAAATGGGCTACGAGTTTCAAGCAATTAATAGTGCGTTAAAAAGACATCCACAGTTTGTGTTATTTAAGAAAGGAGAACAAACTGTTTTTGTTTTGGTAAAAGTATCTAGCAATATGCAAAATCCAAATGAGTATGATACCGTTTGGATGGAAACTTTTAAAGACCACGCAAAAAAACAAAATGCTAAAGTTTGGTTTGCTGGCGTAGGAATCGCAAATTCAGAAAGTGTAGAAAACCCTGTTTTTAAAGACCAACCTTATTATGTGGCTTTTGAGGATTTTGTGAAAATTTTAGAGTAGGTTTTTCTAATATTTTTTTCCTTGTATAAGCAAGTGTATCCTTTGAAGACAAAAGAAATTAAACTAGAGTTATAAAATAAAAAAAAACCACTCTAAAGGAGTGGTTTTTTAATACTTACTAAGAGTTAAAAATTATTTAGCATCTTGCTCTAACAAATCAAAAAACTGATTTAATCTAGGCATGATAATTATTTTTGTTCTTCTGTTTTTTGCTCTATTCTCTGAGCTGTCGTTCGCAACTAAAGGAATGTACTGGCTTCTTGCTGCTGCAATTAAACGATTTGGTACTACACCAAATTTGTATTGTAAAATTCTTGTAATAGCGGTTGCTCTTAAAGCAGATAAATCCCAATTGTCTTGAATAATATTTCTTTTGATTGGTGTGTTATCTGTGTGTCCTTCAATCATGACTTCCATTTCTGGTTGGTCATTTATAACTTTCGCTATTTTTTCTAAAACAGTATAAGCACCTTCCGTTACGTTGTAACTTCCACTTTTAAATAATAATTTATCTGAAATTGAGATAAATACTACTGTTTTTTCAACATTTACCTCAATGTCCTCATCCTGAATACCTTGTATTAGGTTTTTAGTTAAATGGAATTTTATAGCAAGGTTTAAAGAATCTTTCTGAGTCATCGCTTCTCTAACACCATTAATATATTTGTCTTTTTCACTTAACTGTGCAATTACAGTTTTAATGTTATCTGATGAAGACTGCGTTAAAACTGTTAAATTTTCAACTTGTTTTAGTGCGTTTTTTTTATCGTCTAATAAGTATTTTACTTGTTCTGCTAAAGCAAAAACTTTTGCATCTTCTTTTTCTTTCTCAATTAAACATTTTTGTAAATTAGTTTTTACAGCAAGTAACTTTTCTTCTGTTGCTGTCTTTTCTGTTTGCAATGCTGCGAATTCTTTTTTTGAAACACAAGAACTAATAAATACTGCCGATACTATAATTAAAAATATTTTTCTCATTTTTTTAAACTTAATAATTTGATTGTGTATACAAATTTAATAAAATCAGTGAATAAAAAGAATGATTACGAATAAATTGTGATAAAATTATACACTATTTTTGTTTCAATTCTTTTTTTCTATGAAACATTTTTATTTTCTTTTCGTTTTCTCAATGGCACTCCTTTTTCTAGGATGTAAAAAAGAGGTTGTTTTTAAAGACTACACTTTACAGGGTGGGGTTTTTGGGACTACTTACAAAATTACATACTTAAATGCTACAACAAACTATCAAAAAAGTATCGACAGCTTATTTTTAAAGATGAATTCATCTTTGAGTACTTACATGCCAACTTCAGACATCTCTAGAATAAATGAAGGTGATACATCTGTAATGGTGGATGCATATTTTATGGAGGTTTTAGAAAAATCGAAACAAATATTTTTAGAGACCGATGGTTTTTTTGATCCTACGGTTGGTAACTTGGTAAATGCTTGGGGTTTTGGACCAAAAAAAGAAAGTATAAACTTGACAACTGCACAGCTAAAAGAACAAATGCAGTTTGTTGGTTTGGATAAAGTGAAGCTAGTAGGAAATAAAATAAAAAAAGAAAGTCCAGAAATTTACTTAGATTTTAATTCAATCGCAAAGGGTTTCGGAATTGACGTTGTAGCCCGTTTTTTAGAGTTAAAAAAAATAGAGAACTACTTGGTAGAAATTGGGGGAGAAATAAGAACAAATGGGTTAAAAAAGAACAAGCAGCCTTGGGTGATTAAATTGGTAGATCCTATAGCGTCTTATGACGGTTCTGGTTTTAAAAATATAAACTTATCTAATAAGTCTATGGCAACTTCAGGAAATTACAGAAAGTTTAGAATTTCAGATGTGGGTAAGAAATATGTACATACTATAAATCCGAAAACAGGCGATGCTCGTGAAAGTAACTTATTAAGTGTTTCCGTTATTGCCGCTTTAGATTGTGCAGATGTAGACGCCTATGCAACTGCATTTATGGCAATGGGTTTAGAAAAGGCAAAAGTATTTCTTTTGAAAAACCCTCATTTAGAGGTGATTTTACTTTTTACAAATGCGGAAGGAAATCTTGCAGAATACACAAATTACACCTTTAAGAAATAAGTGCTGCTTCATTTATAACTTATAACACACAGGAAGGATTTCGTGTCGTATTAAACAAAAGCGCTCTAATTTTTTTGGAGCGATTTTTTTTGTATAATCTACTTCATCTACTTGAAAACCGACGGAACGTAGCTTATTAAAGTAGTCTTTACCATAAACTCTAACGTGATCATATTGGCCAAATATTTTAGTGCGTTCTTTTTTATTTGTGATCGTGTCATCTTCAAAAGTTTTTGCTCTAGATGCGTCTTGCGGAACTTGAAAAACCCCAAAACCATCTGGTTTTAAAACTCTATATAATTCTTGCATTGCTTTTGTATCGTCTGTAATATGTTCTAAAACATGGTTGCAAAAAACAACATCAAATTCGTTTTCTTTAAAAGGTAGATCGCAAATATCTGCTTTTACATCTGCAATAGGAGACTCTATATCTGAGGTTGTATAATCCAGATTTTTTTGCTTTCTAAAAATGTCTAAAAAGCACTGTTCTGGTGCAATATGTAATACTTTTAATTTATTTTCAGAAGTAAAGAAATTAGTTTCATCTTTTAAAAAAAGCCACATTAAACGATGTCTTTCTAATGATAGTGTAGAAGGAGATAGTGCGTTTTCTCTCTGCTTGCCATAACCATAAGGTAAAAATTTTCGAAAACTTCTACCATCTATAGGATCTGTAAAATTATCACCTTTTAAATACCAAGCAATTACGGGTCTCACCAAATAGCTAGCCTTTATTAGCCAAGGTCTTGGGATTGTGTTTAGAATGGATTTAAATATTTTCATAGTTCTTACACAAGCATTTACTGTCGAAAAGCATCTTCTTCATTCGTAACAATTCCGAGAGCTTCATGCACATATTTAAAAGTAGAAAGTAATTCTGGTTTTCCGTTTAAGATGGCAACATCGTGCTCAAAATGCGCAGAAGGTTTGCCGTCTAAGGTTGTAATTGTCCAACCATCTGAGTGCTGTTTTATTTTATGAGTTCCTAAGTTTGTCATTGGTTCTATGGCAACCACCATTCCTTCTACAAACTTTTTACCTCTTCCTCTGCTGCCGTAGTTCGGCATTTCAGGATCTTCATGCATTTCTCTTCCCAAACCATGTCCTACCAATTCTCTAACCACACCATAACCATGGTCTTCAGAAAATTTCTGGATGGCATAACCAACATCTCCAACTCTATTTCCTGCCTTAAATTCTTTAATACCAACGTATAAACTTTCTCTTGTAACGTCTAAAAGTTTTTTAGTTTCAGCGGCGATCTCACCCACGGCAAACGTGTATGCATGATCTCCATAAAAACCATTTTTCTTAGCACCACAGTCTATCGAAATAATATCGCCTTCTATCAAAGGTTTTTTATTAGGAATACCGTGTACTACTTGAGAATTCGGACTCATACAAAGGGTATTCGGAAAGTCATACAATCCTAAAAAACCAGGAATTGCGCCTTCAGATCTAATAAAGTCTTCTGCTAATTTGTCTAAGTATAAGGTGGAAACTCCCGGCTTTACTTCTTTTGCAAGCATCCCTAACGTTCTAGAAACTACCAATGCACTTTCGCGCATAATTTCTATTTCTTCTTTGGTTTTAATCTTTATCATTATAAAAAATTGAAATGCAAAGTTAATATAATTATTAGGAATTACTTTTGAATGAGGCACAAAGCAAGACAATAAATTTAAAACACAGATTTTACAAATTAACATGAATGAAAATCTGTGAAATCCGTATCCAAAAACAAATTATTTAAGATAATAAATTTATTTACTTTTATCGTAAGCGTGTTTATATGCCTCTCTAGATAAAATTTTTAACATGTCTTCTTCTAAAGACTCTCTTGCATATTCAACATATCGTCCAATTTCTTCTCCTTTTTTATAAAATATAAAGGTGGGTACTCTTAAAATATTTAGACCTTCTTGTAAGTTGTCAGGTGTTTTTTTAGAACGATTTACAGTCACTAAATCCAAGTTTTTAAAATTGAAATCTGCCAGTTCTAAAATTTTATAAAAGTGTGGTGTTTCTCTTTTACTGTCTCCACACCAAGTTCCCATAAAAGCTTTAATAGTAACTCCTTTTAAACCTTTTTTTAAGGCTGCTGTAGTTGCTTTTTTTGGCTGATAATTCTCCGCATTTTTAACAAACCAGGTATTGTAAGGCGCTTGGTTAAAAGATGCTTTATTGGCATAGCCAACGAGATCGCCACTTTTGTTTTTTTCTGCAGTCACTTCTTTTTGTGCATTACAAGACCCTAATGTAAATGTAATAAGGGCTAGGAATAAAAATATATTTTTCATTTTCTTACTTTTTAGTTTATAACAGCGATTTCTGTGTCATTTCTTTTGGTTGTGCGACGTTCAATAAAGCGAGAATAGTTGGTGCGATGTCGCCTAATATGCCGCTTTTTATTGCTTTTATTTCTGGATCAATTAGAATAAAAGGAACCGGATTTGTAGTATGTGCCGTGTTTGGAGATCCATCAGGATTCATCATTGTTTCGCAATTGCCATGATCTGCAATTAATAAAGTAGAGTATCCGTTTTTTAAACCTGTTTCAATCACTCTTTTTACGCAAATATCTACCGTTTCACATGCTTTAATAGCGGCTTCCATAATACCAGTGTGACCCACCATATCTCCGTTAGCAAAATTTAAACAAACAAAATCTGCTTCTCCTTTTCCTAAATCGTTGCACAAAGCATCTGTTAATTCATAGGCACTCATTTCTGGTTTTAAGTCATAGGTTGCAACTTTTGGTGAGTTCTTTAAAATTCTAGATTCTCCCTTAAAAGGTGCTTCTTGTCCGCCAGAAAAGAAAAACGTAACGTGTGGATATTTCTCGGTTTCTGCAATTCTAATTTGCTTTTTACCAGCTTTAGAAAGTACCTCTCCCAGTGTATTTTTAATATTATCGCTATTGTAAATTACATTAATACCTTTAAAACTTTCGTCATATAAAGTTATGGTTGTAAAGTATAAGTTTAATTTTTTCATTCCGAAATTAAGAAAATCATTTTGAGACAACGCATTTGTTAACTCTCTTCCTCTGTCTGTTCTGTAGTTGAAAAATAAAACGACATCTCCTTCTTTTATTTGTGTTTTTGGGGCGCTAGCTTTGTCTGTTACAATAATAGATTTATGAAACTCATCTGTAATTCCTGCTTCATAATTCGCCTTCATTTCGGCAACTGCATCCGTAGTTTTTGTGCCAATACCGTGCACCAAACCGTCATAGGCTTCCTTTACACGTTCCCATCTGTTATCTCTATCCATCGCATAATAACGCCCGGTTACAGAAGCCAATTCTCCTGTACTTTCTTTCATATATTCTTGAATATCATTTATGAAATAGGTTCCAGACTTAGGGTCACAATCTCTTCCATCTGTAAATGCATGCAAATAGACATTGTTTACTTTATTTTCTTTCGCAACATCTAAAATTCCTTTTAAATGATTAATGTGTGCATGAATACCACCATCAGATACCAAGCCTAATAAATGTACATCTTTGTTGTTTTCTTTGGCGTATTTAAAAGTATCTAATAATACTTCCTCCTTACCTAAAGCACCTTCTTGAACTGCTTTATTAATTCTAGCTAAATTTTGATAGACAATTCTACCTGCACCTAGATTCATGTGGCCAACTTCAGAGTTTCCCATTTGCCCTTCTGGAAGACCAACATGTAAACCATCGGTTCTTAATTCGGCATGTGGATAGGTATCATACAAACCACTTATAAAAGGTGTTTTTGCGTTAAAAATAGCAGAAACTTTTGGATCTTGTGTAATTCCCCAACCATCTAAAATCATTAAGATTACTTTCTTATTCATACGCTAAAGTTAAGTAGTAAAAGTAAGAAAGTTTTTTGTTTTTTTTTGAGAATTTAACGAAACCGATAGCGTAAGAGTAAAAAGACAAACAGTTTTTACTAAGTCTTTGGGAGTATTAAGAGGAGGTATCTAAATTAACAATGTACAAAAGCACAAGTATGGCAATTATAAGGAGTGCGGCATTTTTAAAAAAGGTGGCTTTATTTTCTATTTGAATTTTCTTAGCGATTTCTGTCAAGTCGCTCTTTGTGGCCTTTTTAAGGAATAATAATTTGGTTTTTTTGTAATCTTTTATTTTTTTAAAAGTAGAAACGTGCGCTCTTTTGTTCGCTTTTATGCTCGCAATCATTCCCGCAACAGCACCACCAAAAGGCATCGTTATTTATAAATAGTTATTCATAAGTAGCTTTAAATACAATTATATTACAATAGTTATTTAACAAATTTAAAATAAGGAATTACTATTTTAATGCGTAATTTTGTGGGAATAATTCAATAAATAGATCAGTATGCAGTTTCAATTGAATGATGTCACAAAAAAAATACCAAAACACTTGCATAAGTTTGTTGTAAAACAGCCTTATGAAGAATATACAGCACAAAATCAAGCAGTTTGGAGATATGTAATGCGAATCAATACAGATTATTTAAGTAAAGTTGCACATGATTCTTACATGTCTGGTCTTACTAAAACAGGAATTTCTACTGAGAAAATTCCTTATATGGATGGTATGAACCGTATTTTAAAAGAAATTGGTTGGGCGGCAGTTTCTGTAGATGGTTTTATTCCACCAAATGCTTTTATGGAATTTCAGGCCTACAATGTGTTGGTTATTGCTTCAGATATGCGAACAATAAATCATATTGCATATACGCCAGCACCAGATATTATTCATGAAGCGGCAGGGCATGCGCCAATAATTGCCAATCCAGAATATGCAGAATATTTAAGACGTTTTGGCGAAATAGGATGCAAAGCGATTTCATCTGCTAAAGATTTTGAAATGTACGAGGCTATTCGTCTTTTATCTATTTTAAAAGAAGATCCAAATTCTTCAGATAAAGAAAGAAATGAAGCAGAAGATGTAGTTGCATATTTACAAGATCATATGGGCGAGTTGTCTGAAATGGCTCAAATAAGAAATTTACACTGGTGGACCGTAGAATATGGGTTGATAGGTACTTTAGAAAACCCGAAAATTTACGGAGCAGGGTTGCTTTCTTCTATTGGAGAAAGTGCTTGGTGTTTGAAGGATGCTGTAAAGAAGAGACCGTATACAATTGAAGCTGCAGAAATAAATTTTGACATTACAAAACCGCAACCTCAGTTGTTTGTAACGCCAGATTTTGCACACTTGAGCTTAGTTTTAGAGCAATTTGCAAATAAAATGGCCATTCGTAAGGGAGGTTTAAATGGAATACAGAAGTTAATAAATTCTAAAAATATTGGTACGATTGAGTTGAGTACTGGGATACAAATTTCGGGTGTTTTTACAGATGTAATTGCAGATGAAAACAATAAACCTATTTACTTTCAAACAAGTGGTTTAACTGCACTTTCAAACAGAAATAAAGAATTAATCGGACATGGAGTAGAAAATCATCCAAATGGTTTTGGGAGTCCGGTTGGTAAATTAAAAGAAATCAATATTCCTATTGAGAATATGAGCCCTAGAGATTTAGAGGCATATCAAATTTACGAAGGAAAAAAGGTTTCTTTAGAATTTGAAGGAGGTATAAAGGTTACAGGAAATGTAATTACAGGAACTAGAGGTTTACGAGGTAAGATCTTATTAGTTTCTTTAAAAAACTGTACCGTTACTCATAACGAAACAGTTCTTTTTAAACCAGAATGGGGTATTTATGATATGGCCGTTGGTAAAGACGTAGTTTCTGCGTTTGCAGATGCCGCAGATATAAATTCTTTTGAAGATAAAAGTGAAGTTTCTAAAACGGAAACACGTAAAATAAAGTATTCAGAAAAAGAAAAAGAATTGCATGCTTTGTATGAAGAAGTAAGAACAATGCGTGCAACAACTGAGGGCTCTGAAGAAAAGATTACAAGCGTATTTCATCGGTTGAAAAAATATTTTTCAGAAGATTGGTTGCTGAGTTTAGAACTTTATGAGGTAGCTTTGCAGTATGATTTTTTAATACAAGAAGAAATACATACATACTTGTTAATTTTGCAAAGAAATGAAAAGAATAGCAAGTTGATTGAAAACGGATTAAACCTACTAAACGTCCAACCCTCATAAATATAGAGTAAGAGGTGCTTGGTGTTTTTAAAAAAGAAAAAATGAGTGCAGAAATTAAAGAATATTTAGAAAAAGAGGCTGTAATTTTAGATGTTAGAACTCTAGAAGAGTGGGATGAAGGCCATACAGAAAGTGCTAAACACATTGTTTTGACGGTAATTCCTTTAGAAATAGAACAAATTAAATCTTGGGGTAAACCTGTAATTGCAGTATGTAGAAGTGGTGCTAGAAGCGGACAAGCAGCTCAATTTTTGAATCAAAATGGCGTAGATGCAATCAATGGAGGGCCTTGGCAAAATGTAGACCAATATCTTAAATAATACTACTAATTTAGAATTTTAAGAAAGGGAGTTTTTTTAATAAGTTTCCTTTTTTTTCCTCTAAGATCATTAAAAAACGCGCGTGCTGTTCAGACTCTTCATTAAAAGGTCGGTGAGCAATTCCTTTTTGAATGTTTTCTACTTCTTGCATAGTAACTTGAGATTCTTCAGAAAAACAAGCCGTTACAAATTTCTCCCAAATATAATTAATAGCTGTTTTATTTGGATGTACCATGTCCTCCTCATAAAACCTGTAATCCCTTAACTCATCCATTACAATTTCATAAGAAGGAAAATAATGGAGGTTTTTTATAGGATCAACAGTAGTATGAATGGCTGCAATTAAGTGTGCTTTACTTCTAGTATTTTCTATAAAACCATCTTTTAAATGCCTTACTGGAGAAACAGTAAGTGTTACAGTTGTATTCTTATTTACCGACCTTATCAAGGCAATACTGCGCGCTAAACTTTCTGAAACTTCTGTAACAGATAATAATTCTTTTGAAAATTGTTTTTGTGGAATTTTATGACAGTTGGCAACAGTTACACCTGTTTCTATATGCTTGTAAACCCATGAAGTGCCCAGAGTAACGATAATATGAGTTGCTACTGCTAGTTGTTCTTTTGTTGCACCTAAACCTGAATTTAAATCTGTTAAAAGTTCTTGTTTATTGGGAGAACTCAAGCTAGAATGTGCATCTAAACAATGCCAACGTTCATTATTAAAAGTTACTTCTTTTGCCGTATACCTTTTGTTATTGATGGCTCTTTTAATTAAATTTTCTATGGCAATAGGATGAAAAAGAATGCCAAACGGATTTTGATGAGATTGAAACTTGTAATACGAAAGTTTTGCACCAATGTTTTCCGAAAAACAAGAACCTAACAAAAATATTTTAGACGTGTAGCCTATATGATTTTTAAGCGTTTTTTGTATCGGTATATTGGTTTGTAACTTCATTTTTAAACTAGATAATCTTGTGCTTTTTCTAAAGCTTTAGGAATTCCTCCCGGATTTTTACCACCAGCAGTTGCAAAGAAATTTTGACCGCCACCGCCACCGTGTATGAATTTCCCTAATTCTCTAACTACTTTACCCGCATCATAACCACGCTCATTTGCTAATTCTTTAGAAATATAACATGTTAACATTGCTTTATCTTTAGATGGGTTGGTCGCAAATAATAAGAATAAATTTTGATAATCTTTACCTAAAGTAAAAGCTAGGTTTTTAATTCCGTTTGCATCTAAATCTACTTTTGTAGCTAAAAATTGTACGCCATTTATTTCTTGTAACTGATTTTTAATTTCACCAGATAAATTTTGAGCTTTCTCTGCTAAAAGTTGTTCCACTTGTTTTTGTAAAGAAGTGTTTTCTTTTTGTAATTTTAGAACAGCCTTTGCTGGTTCTTTCACATTACTTAATAAATCTTTAATTTCGAATAAAGTTTTGTTATTTTCAAAATAAAAGTCTTTTACCGCGTCATTTGTAATTGCTTCAATTCTTCTAATTCCAGAAGCAACCGCTCCTTCAGATTTGATCTTAAAGTGCCAAATATCTCCTGTATTTTTAACATGTGTTCCACCACACAATTCAACCGAGGTTCCAAATTGAATGGCACGAACGCTGTCTCCGTATTTTTCTCCAAACAACGCAATTGCACCGGCATCAATAGCTTGTTGCATAGGGATGTCTCTTTTTTCTACCAAAGGTAATTTTCCAGAAATACGCGCATTTACAAAATCTTCTACAGCTTGTACTTCGTCTGAAGTCAATTTAGAAAAATGAGAAAAATCAAAACGCAAGTATTTAGAATGCACTGCAGAACCTTTTTGCGCTACGTGTGTTCCTAAGACTTCTCTTAATGCTTGATGCAATAGGTGTGTTGCCGTATGATTACAATCCGTTCTGTGACGTTGTTTTTTATCTACAACCGCCTTAAAGCTCTCGTTTATGTGTTTTGGAAGGTTTTTGGTAAAGTGAATAATTACATTATTTTCTTTCTTAGTCTCTAGGATGTAAACAACATCTCCGTGCACATCCTCTAGAGACCCTTTGTCTCCAACTTGTCCGCCACCTTCTGGGTAAAACGGAGTTGTATTAAAAACCAATTGGTACATTTCTCCGTCTTTTTTAGACGTTACTTTTCGGTACCGAGTTAACTTTACAGGAGCATCTAAAGCATCATATCCTATAAACTCTTCAGTAGCATCTTCAACCAACACTGTCCAGTCTTCTGTAGCGCTTTCACTTGCTGCTCTAGATCTGTTTTTTTGTTTTTGAAGTTCTTCTTGAAAACCTTTTTCATCTAAAGTATATCCTTTTTCAGCTAAAATTAGTGCTGTTAAATCTACTGGGAAACCAAAAGTATCATACAATTCAAATACTTTTTCTCCAGAGATTTCTTTTGACTCAGAAGCTGCAATAATGTTGTCTAATATAACCAAACCTTTGTCTAGCGTTCTTAAGAAAGAAGCTTCTTCTTCTCTAATGACATTTTCAATCAGTTGTTTTTGTCCTATTAACTCAGGGAAAGCATCTCCCATTTTCTTACTTAATACGTCTACCAATCTGTAGATAAAAGGTTCTTTTTTGTCTAAAAATGTAAATCCGTATCTGATCGCTCTTCGCAAGATTCTTCGAATTACGTAACCAGCGCCTGTGTTGCTTGGTAATTGACCATCGGCAATAGAAAAAGCGACAGCTCTTAAATGATCTGAAATAATACGAGTTGCAATGTCTTGTTGTGCATTACTACCATATTTAGTATTGGTTATGGCACCAATTTCACTAATAATTGGTTTAAAAATATCTGTATCATAATTAGATTTTACGTTTTGTAAAACCATACACAAACGCTCAAAACCCATTCCGGTATCTATGTGTTTGTTTGGTAAATCGACCAAATCTCCCGAAGCTCTACGATTGAATTGCATAAAAACCAAGTTCCAGATTTCTACCACATGAGGATGGTCTTCATTAATTAAAGTACGCCCGTCTACTTTTGCTTTTTCTTCTGCAGAACGGATGTCTACATGAATTTCAGAACAAGGTCCACAAGGTCCTTGCGCACCCATTTCCCAGAAATTATCTTTTTTGTTTCCTTTTAAAATTCTGTCTTCTGCAATAAATTGTTTCCACAAATTATATGCTTCTGTATCCATTTTTAGGTTATCGCCATCATCAGAACCTTCAAAAACGGTAACATATAAAATGTCTTTGTCAATTTTATAAACCTCTGTTAGCAACTCCCAAGCCCAAGCAATTGATTCTCTCTTAAAGTAATCTCCAAAAGACCAATTTCCCAACATTTCAAATAAGGTATGGTGATAAGTGTCATAACCTACCTCTTCTAAGTCGTTGTGTTTACCAGAAACACGCAAGCATTTTTGGGAATCTGAAATTCTATTACTTTTTGGTTTTGCATTGCCTAAAAAATATTCTTTAAAAGGCGCCATTCCAGAATTTACGAATAATAAAGTTGGGTCATCTTTCGTAACCATTGGAGCAGAAGGCACAATTAAATGCGATTTTTCCTTAAAAAAATTTAAAAATGTAGCGCGAATATCTTGAGATTTCATATTGTAAAGTTTCTTTCCGAAAACTTCGGAGAGTTAATTATGTTAATAGATCTTTAAAAAAACTACTTATAAAAAGTAGTTGTAAAACATTTTGTAAATTGGCATGTCATTAAAAATGAGATTTAGATAATAAATCCGTTTTAAAAAACAAAAATAGTACATTTACAATTATGGCAAAAGTAAAATATTATTACGATGCAGATACACTTTCTTACAGAAAAATTGATGTAAAGAAAAGTGATTACTATAAGAAAACTGTTTTTGGTTTTTTTGCTGTTTTATTGATTGCTTTCATAGGTTTTATCGTTTTTAGTCAGTTTATAATGTCGCCAAATGAAAGAGGCGTCAATAGAGAAAATGAAAATTTACAGCTAAATTTAGATTTACTATCTAAGAGAATAGCAGAGAGCTCTATTGTTTTAAATCAATTACAAGAGAGAGATAACAATATTTACAGAATGTATTTTGAAGCAAATCCAATACCAAATGAGCAAAGGAAAGCTGGTTTTGGAGGTGTAAATAGATACAAAAACTTAGAAGGTTATGACAATTCTAAAATGATAAAACAATTAACCAAAGACATAGATATTTTGTCTAAGCAGTTGGTGATACAATCTAAATCTTTAGATGAAATTGTAGTTTTAGCGAAAGAAAAAGAGAAAATGTTAGCAGCAATTCCCGCAATATTACCTGTAAAATTAGCAGATTTAACAAGAATGGCCTCTGGTTATAAATGGAGAATGCACCCTATTTTGAAAATCAGAAAATTTCATAAAGGAATGGATTTTACTGCGCCCATAGGAACACCAATCTATGCCTCTGGCAATGGTAAAGTAATTCGCTCTCAAAGAAGTGCTACTTTTGGCAATGTGGTGTACATAGATCATGGTTATGGTTACAGAACAATTTACGCCCATATGAGTAAGATTAAAGCAAAACGCGGACAAAATGTAAAACGTGGAGATTTAATTGGTTATGTAGGAAATACAGGGAGATCTGTTTCTGCGCATTTGCATTATGAAGTGCATAAAAATGGGAGGTCTTTAAACCCTATTAATTTTTACTACGGAGATTTAACACCAGAAGAATTTGCAGCAATGCAAAAGGCAGCCGAAGAAGAAGGGCAGTCTTATGATTAACTTTTTAGTTTGGAAACGAGATTCAATATACAAGAGACAAAAATTAAAAAAATAGAAATATTTAATTGCAGTATTAAAAATATTTTTTGATAATTGATAATAAAAAAAAATGCACATAGATTTACCTGAAAAAAGATATTATAAAATTGGCGAAGTTGCAAAAGCTTTTAATGTAAATACTTCCTTAGTTCGTTTTTGGGAAAAGGAATTTGAGATTATAAAACCTAAAAAAAATGCAAAAGGAAATCGCCTATTTACTTCGGATGATATTACAAACTTTAAACTAATTTTTAATTTAGTAAAAGAAAGAGGTTTTACCTTAGAAGGAGCAAAACAAAAGCTGAAAAAAAATCTAGACGGTGCTGTTTTTAATCACCAAATTATTAGCAGGTTGGAGGCCGTGAAGGCGGAATTGGTAAAAATCAAAGACCAGTTGTAACACATTTCCTTTGTAGGTGTCTAATCTTTAGAGCGCATAACTAATTTTTTTATAAAAATATGAGGTCTAGTTAAAATAATAAATAATCAAAAATTAAAAAACAGAGATTATGAAAAAGTGGTTAATTCCCGTAATAGTTATTCTTGTAATTGTATTCGGATTCTATAATTGGGGAAAAGGGTTTAATAATACCGCAGTAGAATTAAATGAAAATGTTTCTGAATCTTGGGCAAACGTAGAGACGTCTTATCAAAGAAGAACAGATTTAATTGGTAACTTAGTAAATACGGTGCAAGGAGCGGCAGATTTTGAGAGAGGTACTTTGGTAGAAGTTATTGAAGCAAGAGCAAAAGCAACTTCTGTGAATATAGATCCTTCTAATATTACGCCTGCACAATTAGAGCAGTTTAATAAAGTTCAAGGAGGTTTAAGTGGTGCTTTAAAAAGTTTGTTGGTTACTGTAGAAAGGTACCCTGAGTTAAAAGCAAATCAGAATTTTCTAAAATTACAAGACGAATTGGCAAGTACAGAAAACCAAATTCTTACGGCAAGAACCCGTTTTAATGAACAAACAAAGCCGTACAACAATCACGTAAAAAAGTTCCCAAATTCTCTTTTAGCCGGTTTATTTAATTTTGAAGGGAAACCATATTTTCAATCAGAAGCAGGAGCAGAAAAACCAGTAAAAGTAGATTTCAGTAAAAAATAGGATATGTCTAAAAGTGAAGAATTTCTTACCAAGGTAGAAGAACAAGAGGTTATTGCAGCCATAAAAACAGCAGAGACAAATACTTCTGGTGAAATAAGAGTGCATATTGAAGCTTCTTCAGAGAAACCTCATTATGAGCGTGCGCTAGAAGTATTTCAATTATTAGAAATGAACAAAACAAAAGATGCCAATGGTGTCTTAATTTATGTGGCTGTAAAAGACCATCAATTTGTTATTTGTGGCGATAAAGGAATTCACGATGTTGTGCCAGAAAATTTTTGGGATGCCACAAAAAATGTCATTCAGAACCAATTTAAACAAGGAAACTTTAAACAAGGAATTATAGATGGAATCTTAAAAGCGGGTGCAGAATTGCAAAGTCATTTTCCTTGGCAAACAGATGATGGAAATGAATTATCTAATGAAATTTCTAAATAACTATCTTCTTGAAATCAATTAAAATTTTAATTTTATTACTCGGAATTTTCACAGCTCAAATAGCTTTTGGGCAATTTACAATACCGGAAAAACCAAAAAATCAAACAAGTGTTTATGATTATGTAAATTTATTGTCTAAAAATCAGAAATTAAGTTTAGAGAACAAACTTGTGCGCTATTCAGATTCTACATCTACACAAATTGTTGTGATTGTTATAGAAACAACAAAAAACGAAAGTATTGGAATTTTAGCACCAAGATGGGCGCAAAAATGGGGGATCGGGCAAGCAAAAGAAGACAACGGTATTTTAATTCTTTTGGCTAAAAACGATCGAGAAATTTGGATTGCCCCAGGTTACGGAATCGAACCCATTTTAACGGCAGGTATTGTTGGAGAAATAACTAGAAATGTGATCATTCCAGCGTTTAAAAAAGGGAATTTTTATGCTGGTTTAGACAAAGCCTCAGATACTATTTTTCAATTACTAAACGGAGAATACAAAGGAACAAGAAAACAAAAAGCAAAAGATCCTGGAGCGAAAAATATTTTCTTCATCATACTTGTAATTGTCTTTATTATTATGATGTTTTTAGGAAACAAAAAGAATAAAGGTGGTGTTAGAGGTTTTAGAAGAGGTTCTTTAGCAGACACGATATTTACAGCCGTAATTTTAAGCAGCGCAGGGAGTCGCGGAGGTAGCTTTGGTGGCGGATCTAATAGTGGTGGCGGTTTCGGTGGAGGCGGTGGATTTGGTGGCGGTTTTGGCGGTGGAGGTTTTAGTGGCGGTGGCGCCGGTGGAAGCTGGTAAAACAAAGTTTTTTTATGAAAATAAAATAGATCAAAAAATTATAACCTTAAATGTTTCAAGTAATGAAAAAAATAGGAATTTTATTCAGTTTTTTTTTCTTTTTAAGTTGTCAGAACTTCGGACAATTAACTTTAATTGCAGACTTATCTAAAGAATTAAAGGAGGTTTCGGGAACAGAAATCGTACCGAAGTCGGCATTCATTTGGATGGTAAATGACGGTGGAAATACCCCAACTTTATTTGGTTTAAACAACAAAGGGAAAATCATTAAAGAAATTTATATTAGAGCTAAAAACCATGATTGGGAAGATTTGGCTTCCGATGAAAAAGGGACTATTTATATTGGTGATTTTGGTAATAATTTAAATGACCGAAAAAACTTATCGATTATTATTGTGGGACAAAATGAGCTAGATGAAAAGAAAGCTGAAGTAGATGAAATCGAATTTAAATATCCCAATCAGTACCAATTTCCACCAAAAAAGGAAGCGCTATATTTTGATACCGAGGCTTTTTTCTACTTTAAAAGCTCTTTGTATATACTTACAAAAAGTCGGGTTGCTGGAAACTACGGAAAAACAACACTCTATAAAATTCCTGCAAAAAAAGGAAAATATACGGCAGAAATTGTAGATGTATTTAAAAACTGTGAGGAGGTAGCATGTTGGATTACTTCTGCAGATATTTCACCAAATGGTGAAAAAGTGGCGTTACTTTCTCAAAAAAACGTCCTTATTTTTTCTAATTTTAAAGAGGATAAATTTCTATCAGGACACGTCACTACCATCAATTTAAAACACCAATCTCAAAAAGAAAGTATTACTTTTAAAGACAACAATACGTTATTGATAACAGATGAAAGCGCACATGGTGCTGGTGGTAATTTATATGAGTTGAAGCTTAAATAGTAGTGTATTTATAAATCAACATACCCCAGCCAAAAGCTAAAAATAGACCACCTAAAGGTGTCATTGGCCCTAAGAATCTTAGTTTTTTGTTATTCGCAGATGAAAGTAACAAACCATAAATTGAAAATGAAAATAAAAACACGCCAATTATAAAAGCATATATGATGTAGTTGTTAATGGTTGTTTCAGTATTCAATTGAAAACCTAAAACGAGTAAGACAAGAGCGTGATACATTTGATATTTTACGCCTGTTTCAAAACTTTGTAACTGTTCTGAATTTAGTTTTTTCTTCAACAAATGTGCACCAAAAGCACCTAATAAAATGGCTAAAAAACCAAAAACTCCTCCAAATATAATTGCTAATTCATTCATAATTTTAAAAATCAAACCCTAGATTAAATGTAATTCGTGCACCTTCGTTGCCCGTAAAAACCCCCACGCTGGTGGTTAACATATTTGCTGCATTTAAAAAGACGCCACCACCATATGAAGTTGTAGGAAATTGTGTTTCTCTTGGAAATATCGTTAATGTAGTTGGCTTTCCCCAAACTTGTCCGTAGTCAAAACCACCATAAATACCAATGTTAATAGGTAAAATAGCAGTTCTTAGGTTGCTCATATTATACCGAATATCTGTAGTGTGGTAGTAGGCATTTTTTCCTGTAAAACGTTCACTTCTAAAACCTCGTAGGCCTTCACTTCCTCCAATGGAAGCTCCTTGGTAGAATTCAAAATCATTACCAAACGTAAAATGACCGTCTATTTTTGAGGATACAACTAACTTACCATTTGGAATTAATTTATGCGTTATTCCTAAAGAGGACATTGCATAAGAAAAATTACGAACCTCCGCTAAGTTGCGTGTATGACCTGCAGCTGCAGTAAACTCTAAACCTAAAGTAGGAAAAGCAGGATTGTTTGAGTGCTGGTAATAATAATTGGCTTCTGTATTAAAAAATTTTTGAGCTTGAAAAATACTGTTTTTTGGAGCATATACGGTTTCTAAGAACCTGCCAGGAGTTCTTTCTACATTAAAACTTTGAAAATTTGCTGCAATTGTAACTTTTGCACCTAGCGCTCCTCGCCATTTTAGAAAAGTACCTGCGTGTGCTTTTCTTATGCGAACTCTGTGGAAATCTCTATCCGCATCGTCTCCGGTCTGTGAATTGAATGAATTATTGCCATAGCCAAAGAAATTCATAGCATAATTAGGACTGTTAAATTGTGCTGTTAAACCCAAATTCCATCCGCCTAGAATGTGTGCAAACTCGCCATTGTATTTTAGTTCATATCCATTTGTAGCAAAGAAATAGTACCCTTCAATAACATGTTTTCTCGTAAAAGGGTTTCTTACAAAATCGTTTACCGTATAGGTGTTTTTTATTCCTAATTTAATACCATCATCTGGATTGTATCGTATTAAAGGTGAAATTAAATTAAGAGTATTTTTCGATTTTTTATAATTGTAGGTATTTATTTTATAAGCATCTGTAATTCTCTTTTTAAAATTATCAGTTACAAAAGTGTTCTTCTTAGACTTATAATCATACACTTTTATAAACTTCGGGGTGTTAATTTCATAAATATCATTGTTTAAACCACCCACTAATTTTATTCGAATTGGTTTTTTTCCTGGCGCTCCGTTTACTACAAATCGATCATCATCATCCAAACCATATATCCAAATATCTTTAGTTTCTGCTTTCTTATAGCGTCTTTTGTGAAAAACATCTTCTTTTTTTCCACCTTTAATTCTATAGGCGATAATTTCTGTATCACCATTTTTAAAACGATTGATTTCAAACCAATCGTCTTTATCAGTTCCTATAATTACTTGAAACTTATTTAAGTGTTTAAAATATGCATCAGAAATTTTTTGAAGGTTTTGTCTACGTCCTTTTAATTTTCTTTTAATATCCTTTATCGTTTCATCTTTAACTTCTTTCGGGAATTTAGAAAAAGCACCTGCTATTACTTCATCTGTAATTTGCTTCTGAATTATTTGAACCTGTGCATCCCAAACCTCTTTGTTAGACTCTTTGATGAGCCTCATGTCTAAGGGATAACCAGACAAGTTAAAAGATTTAGGACTTTTAATATCAGTTGTATACGAGCGCATTCCTTTTAAAGCCGGAATTACAGTTGTAATTGTATTCATTAAAAAACCATCACTAAACACAGAAAAAGCCTGATCTCTGTCTCTTGGAACTGGGCGGTAAACTACTTTTTCGTCTTCTTTAAATTCAGCCCATCTCCATTGGTCTTGGTGTCTGTCCCAATCTCCAATTAACATATCAAATAAACGCGCTCTTATATACGCTGCCTCGTCTAAAACGTACTTCTCATCTTTGGCTAAATTTTCTCTTAAATCATCTGTACTTATCAGTTCATTAGAATAACCAAAATATTTTTTATCTCCATGACCATCTGCAGTTCTTGCTTCAATCATGTATAATTCGTCCCCAAAATCGGTATTAAACTCTTTCAGTCCCGCTTGTTTTGGTACATAAAAAAGAATTGGTTTTGTATGGTAAACATCAATGGCTTCTGCTAATTTATCGATGGTAAAAGGTGCATACGGATGAGAACCTGTAAAGACATCTAATAGTAAATCTGCGGTAAGCGTTTTTTTAAATTGCCCTTCTACATATTGATCTTTAAAAGCAACTGCTTGCAGGTATTGTATCGCATTTTTCCGCAAAGCGCGCATTACGTATTCTCTACCGTCTTTGTCTTCTAGACGCAAAGATTTAGATTGATGTCCGCCACCTTTTCGCACCGGTTCTAAGCCACCATACAAGGTGTCTATATGAACAGTTGGCGCTAAAACTTGCTGACCAAAATACTTGCGATAGCGCTCTCCCCAAAGAAATTTAAAGAATTTGCTTTTTGTAACTTCCTCCGTTGTGTAAATTGCTGCTTTTTTTTCTAAAAGTTTTGCATTCTTAAACTTTTTAAATTCTAGGATGCTATCTTTTTCAAACACTTGTGCTTCAAACACTTTTTTATGGTCCTTAGCGGTATAGAAATGCACAGTAGAAGCACCGTTTTCAAATACATCTAGCCTTGCAAAACCTTGAGTTCCATAGGAGAAAACACCCCCGTTTACATTTTTAGTAGCGGTCTTTTTAGAACCAGAACCACTTACAATTTGCGGTATATTATCTTGCACAATGTATTGTAAACTGTGTTCATGGCCAGAAACAAAAATAACTTTTTCATTTTGCTGTGCTAAACTTATAATACGTTTTCTTAAATGATTGTATTTTTCATTTTGTTGATCTGTATTTGTAATGCCAGAGGTTTTGCGCAAGATGTTTTTAATAGTTCCAAGTACTGGAAGTGGTTTTAAGTGACTTTTAAATGAATAATAACCACCATGCGGTCCGTTTGTAAACATTGGATGGTGCATTGCAATTAGCGTTGTTTTACCTTGAGATTTTTTCAAAAGTCCTTCAAATTCGTCAAAAAACTTCTCTTTCGTTTTTATTTCACAACCATCATTAATTCCGGGGTGTTTGTCCCAATTTGTAACAAACCAGTGTGTATCTACAACAATGATATTAATGGCATCATTCACTTCAATTTTTTCTAGTGGACAGCCTTTTTCGGGTAGAAAACTATTTTTACCCAATGCTTTTTCAACGAGTTTTTCTTGTCTTTTTAAACCTTTTAAGCCACTGTACCAGTCGTGGTTTCCGGGAATAAAAATTGTTTTACCAGGGAATTTATTACCAATATCTGTTTGAACTTTTAATCTGTGTTTCGCTAATTTGTAGTTTTTAGAATTTTCTTCAGGAATTCCTTTTGGATATACATTATCTCCTAAAAATAGTAAGGTAGCGTCTTTTTTTGCCGTTTTTATTTCTTCTTCTAAATAAGAAAGTGCCGCATCTTTTTTGTTTAAATCAGAATTACCAGCATCACCAATTAAGTAAAAAGAATGAATAATTTTTGAAGTATCTTTTCTAGGTGTGTACTTATAACCTTCTACAACTTGCATTTTTAAAGTTGCACAAGCGGAAACTAGCACAGAAAAGACTAGAATATATAGGGTGTGTTTGAGAAGCTTCATAATGCAAAAATAGCTATTTTAAAATAGATTTTTTAAAGGTTTGTAGGTCTTCTTCTGTATCTATGTCTATAAAATTTGTTTGCTTTTTTAGAGACATTACGTTACTGTTTTTGTTTAAGATATCTCGAGCTCCAAAATCACCAGACATTTTTTTTAATTCTGAAAAATAATTTTTAGGAAAGATTGCGGGAACACCCAATTTACCTCCGTAATTAGAGGCTATTATTTTTGATTCATTCTCAGAAAATAAGGCAAGCATCGCTTTTAAATAGGTTTTTTCTATTGCTGGCTGATCACCCAAAAGAATGAAAACCGCATCATAATTCTGAGGGTTCATTTCTATTTCAGAAATACCAGAGACAATGCTAGAACTTAGCCCTTCGTTAAAGTTAGGATTGTACATAAAATGAACGTTTGTAGCTGAAATTTCTCTCCGAATTAAAGCATCATTTGCACCTAGAACACAATAGACATGATTTGTATTAATAGATTTTGATTTTGACAATACATGTTCTAATAAAAAGTTAGTTCCAATTTTAACCAATTGTTTAGGTGTCTTCATTCTAGAAGATTTGCCAGCGGCTAAAACTAAAACGGCTATATTTTTCATTGTTTATATATGAATTTTCCCTTGTAATTTACGCAATGAAAAGGGTTCTTTTTCTCGAGTTACAGAAAGGATTTCGGCAACAATAGAAAGCCCAATTTCTTCTGGTGTTTTAGCACCAATGTGCAAGCCTGCTGGTGTGTAAATGCTATCTAAAAAGGCTTCTGTAGTTTCTGGTGCATATTCGAAAAGTTCATTAAAAAGTTTTTCTCTTCTGTTTGGTGCACCTAAAATTCCGATGTATTTTGGTTGGTGTTTAGAAAGTTGCATAAGGTATTTTAGGTCTTGTACATAACTATGATTCATAATTACAATGGCCGTATTTGTACAAATGTCTGTAAACTCTATGGTTTCTGGGCTATCACTTAACACACTACTTGCACCTGGAAAATCTATAATTTGTTTGCTGTCTTTTACTGAAGTTATCACCGTTATTTCCCAACCTAATTGAGAAGCGATTTTGCATAATTTTACAGCATCATGCTCTCCACCAATAATAATAAGTTTAAAAGCAGGTTGTATTATTTGGGTAAAAATGGCAGTTTCCTCTTTGCTTTGAGGGTTAAAGGTTTCTGAAAATTGAAATTGCTCCTTATTCTCAAAAATGATGATAGAACCAAAATTTCCAAAAGCTTCATTTTCTTTTTTAAAACGACTTTCAATTTTTAAAGAGTTCCTTTTAGAGCCAAACTTGGAAAGGGCAGTTATCAATTTATCAGAAATAAAAAAGGGTTCAATTAAAACATACAAAATGCCTTCGCAACCTAATTTATACCTGCCATCATAAGTAATTACTTTGGGCTTGTTATTCGTAAACACTGTACTTGCCCTATGTATAATTTCTTTTTCTACACAACCACCACTTACGGCACCAACAGAACTTAAATCTTCTGAAATTAACATTCGAACTCCTGGTTTCCTATAAGAAGAGCCTTCTAAAAAAACCACAGTTGCCAGCACATTTTTCAATCCTTTTTGCTGCTTGATGGCCGCTTGGTTGATAATTTCTTTAAGTTCGTGAATCATTGATAGAGAATAATTTAGTTAAAAATAAGTACTTGTTTTGGGCTTGTTTTGCACGTTTCACACTCGTAATTATCTTTATTTATCAACATTCCACTCACATTACTTTCTACAATTTTATTAATGAAACTGTTATAAGTTTGGTCATTTCCAACCAATTTTCTTCCTTTATTTAATGTATAAAATTCGCCTTCCCATTCTTGCTTTCCCCAACAATTTGGGCAAATTCCATCCGGTGCTTTTTCTGTGGTAGTTCCTTTGGTTTTAGAATTAAAATAGTTTTTTATATTTTG
>JBLHIE010000007.1:0-43680 GCA_047614925.1 Arenicella sp. | reverse complement strand
CGGAAGTTTTACCAGAATATGATGCTGAAAGAGTGTACACCTCTAATATTAAAAAAGTAATTCAGTGGTTTAATTTGTTAGTAAACGCTGGAATGGATTTCTCTAAAATTGAAGCGACTACCGAAGAGAGTAAGGAGTAAACAGTTTTCAGTTTTCAGTTTTCAATTTTCAATTTTCAATTTTCAATTTTCAAGATTAAAAAATATTTTGAAGAAACGCTGTCATATTAATAAAGATTGGGGAAAAATCGCAACTTTATAAACAGGTTTCTATATCTTAATATTGTTACCTAAAGTTAAAAAACACAGCGCTATTGCATTTAAACGTTGAATAAAATGAACTCTAGAAAAGAACAATTAGCTGCTTTTAATCGTTTGTTAGACATCATGGATGAACTTCGAGAGAAGTGTCCTTGGGATAAAAAACAAACGTTAGAAAGTTTACGCCATCTTACCATAGAAGAAACATACGAGCTTGCTGACGCGATTCTAGAGAACGATTTACCTGAAATTAAAAAAGAATTAGGTGATGTACTTCTGCACATCGTCTTTTATGCTAAAATTGGAAGTGAGAAAAAAGCTTTTGACATTGGTGACGTTGCGAACTCAATTTCTGACAAACTCATCAGCAGACATCCTCATATTTATGGTGATGTAAAAGTTGAAAACGTTGCTGATGTAAAACGAAATTGGGAACAATTAAAGTTAAAAGAAGGAAAAGAATCTGTTTTAGAAGGAGTTCCTAAAAGCTTACCAGCTGTTGTAAAAGCGTGTAGAATTCAAGAAAAAGTTGCTGGTGTTGGTTTCGATTGGGAAGAACCAGCACAAGTTTGGGAAAAAGTACAAGAAGAGCTTTCTGAACTGAATGAAGAAGTGAAGGCTGGTAATAAAGAAAATACCGAGAAAGAGTTTGGAGATGTGCTATTCTCAATGATAAATTATGCCCGTTTTATTGATGTAAATCCTGAAAATGCTTTGGAAAAAACGAATAAGAAATTTATAAATAGGTTTCAGTTTTTAGAGAAAGCAGCCAAAGAAGAAGGGAAAGAGTTATCCGATATGTCCTTAACAGAGATGGATGTATATTGGGAAAAGTCTAAAGAATTTTTTAAATAGCAAAACATCTGTGTTATGAACTCGTGCATATTGCCTTGTTTAAAAATCTATTTCTATTATCACTTTTATCTCACCTACTTTCAGAAATAATTGCAAAATAAATTTTAATAAGTGTGATCTAATGTTAAAGAAAACATAAAGAATCGAAAATCTTTTGCTTTTACTAACCAATTGTTTAGTTTTGGGATGTACCTGTAGATAATGGCCAGAAAGAAAGAATATAAAGAAGAAGAAGTTATAGAAAAAGCAATGCACCTATTTTGGAGAAATGGCTACGAAACAACATCTATGCGCATGCTTGAAAAGGAAATGGGCATTAATAAATTTTCTATTTACGCTAGTTTTGGCAACAAGCACGGTTTATTTTTAGAGAGTCTAAAATGTTATAAGTTAAAAGTTAGCGTTATTATTGAGAAATTTAAAAATGCAACAAATGGTGTAACAGATATTAAACAGTTTTTTTACGATTCTGTAGCCTCCGATTTTAAAGGAAGTACTCAAAAAGGTTGCTTCATTACAAATACATATAATGAATTTTCCAAAATCGAAGATGTCCTCATAAGAGAACAAATATCTTCGTTTGTAACTCAAATAAAGGAAATATTTATAGAAAAGTTAAAGAAAGACGACACTAAAGATGCTGAAACCATTCATAAACAAACTAATTTCTTATTATTAGCAAAACATGGTTTAGCCGCAGCATCTCGAGTAAATAATAGGAAAGAAATAGAAGATTATATTGAAATGACATTCATAAACATTTGACTATTTTTTTGAAAAATATCTAAACGAATGTTTAGTTAAAATAAAGATTAACAACAAAGTAAATCATTATGACAAGTTTAAAAATTCACAATACCGAAACAGCACCAGAAGAAAGTAAAGCATTATTACTAAAGTCTCAGAAAGCATATGGAATGATCCCTGGTTTACATGGGGCATTAGCTGGCTCCCCTCAGCTTTTAGATGCCTATCAAATACTACATGAGTTATTTACAAATACTTCATTTAACGCAGAAGAATTAACAGTTGTATGGCAATCAATAAACGTAGAACACGCGTGCCATTATTGTGTACCCGCGCACACTGCTATTGCCAAAATGATGAAAGTAGATGATACAATTGTTGAGGCCTTACGTAATGAAACGACCTTAGAAAACCCTAAATTAGAAGCATTACGCATCATGTCTCTGGTAATTGTTCGAACACGTGGTAATATCTCGCAAGAAGACTTAAAAGATTTTTATGCAGCAGGTTACAAAGAACAACAAGTATTAGAAATTATTCTAGGTGTATCACAAAAAGTGATTAGCAATTATACAAATCACATTGCAAATACTCCTGTAGATCCAGCTTTTCAAGCTTTTACTTGGAAAAAATAAAGAAAAAAGCCTCCTTTTAAAAAGAACCCACCTTACCATTTACATTTGTAAGGCGTATATTTATAGTGAATTATGAAAGAAAAAATAAAAATAGACATCGTATCAGATGTTGTTTGTCCGTGGTGTACTATTGGATACAAACGTTTAGAAAAAGCCATTATCGCACTTGGCATAGAAAATCAAGTAGAAATAGCATGGCAACCTTTTGAGTTAAATCCGAATATGCCAGCAGAAGGACAAAATGTAACGACACATATTACAGAAAAATATGGCTCTACTATAGAGGAACAAGCTACATCTAAAAAAAACATGACCGAAATTGGAGCAGCACTTGGTTTTAAATTTGACTATTTTGATGAGATGCGGATGGTGAACACTTTTGATGCTCATATTTTATTAGAGTATGCGAAGGCTTTTGACAAACAAACCGAACTAAAGATGTGCTTAACTACCGCCTTTTTTAGTGAACGTAAAGATGTCTCTAAAAGAGCTGTTTTAAAACAAGCCTTATTGGACGTTGGTTTAAATGCTGAAGAAGGAATTGCCAGACTCGATAAGGAAGAAGCAAGAGCCGAAGTAACTACAGAACAAAATTATTGGAAAGGTTTGGGAGTCAACTCTGTACCAACCGTCGTTTTTAACAGAAAAAGAGCCGTAACAGGTGCACAACCTATAGCCACTTTTAAACAAATACTTACAGCGTTAATTGCTGATAAAAGATAAGTGTTCTGAAACAATTACTATGTTGTGCTGTATAGCATAGATAACAAAAAAGCCTTCAAAAAATTGAAGGCTTTTTTAATATAAAAATTCGAAAAATTGTTAGTTCGGCATTACAACACTATCAATAGCATGTATTACTCCGTTTGAAGCTGCAACATCTGCGATTACTACCGTAGACATGTTTCCTTTTTCATCTTTCAATACTACATTTGCTCCGTCTAGAGACGCAACTAAAGTACCACCTTGTACCGTAGTAACTGTAAAGGCACCGTTATTTGCTTTAATTGCCGCAATAACTGCTGTTGCATCAAATTTTCCAGCAACAACGTGGTATGTTAAAATACTAGTTAAGGTTGCTATATTTTCTGGCATTAGTAAAGTAGCAATAGTCCCTTCCGGTAATTTTGCAAAAGCATCATTTGTAGGTGCGAACACGGTAAAAGGTCCTGCGCTACTTAAGGTCTCTACCAAACCTGCTGCTTTTACTGCCGCTACTAATGTTGAAAAATTTTCATTCCCTACAGCTACTCCAACAATATTAGGAGTTTGCACAACTTCTGCAATTTCTGACATTGTTTCTTTTTTTACCTCTTCTGTTTTTGCTGTTTTACATGATACAAATGCAAAAAGTCCAATTGTTACAAAAGCCATTAATACGTTTCTTGTTTTCATTATATATTATTTTATTTATTATTTAAGTTCAAAGGTAGAGGATAAAAAGATCAATGTTTTAAAACTTTGTTTAAAGTTTTGTTAAAATCATTAAACAATAATTTAATTAAGATCATTATACAAAAAAGCATCCAATTCTAAAGTTAGAACTGGATGCTTTATACGATCAATGAAAAGAAGATTACTTACTCAAATACATTTTTCTTCTTGCGTATAAATTGTAAAATTCATCATCCTTTAAACTGTCTATAAATAAAATACTTTCTCCAGTAGATTTCATTTCTGGTCCTAACTTCTTGTCTACATTCGGAAACTTATTAAAAGAAAATACCGGCTGCTTAATTGCATACCCTTCTAGTTGAGGGTTGAAATTAAAATCTGTTACTTTATTATGCCCTAACATTACCTTCGTTGCATAATTTACATACGGTTCTTTGTATGCTTTTGCTATAAAAGGAACTGTTCTAGAAGCTCTTGGGTTTGCTTCAATAATATAAACAAGTTCGTCCTTGACTGCAAACTGAACGTTAATTAAACCAACAGTTTTCAACTCTCTTGCAATAGTATGCGTATGGTCTTTAATTTGTTGCATGACCAAATCACCTAAATTAAAAACTGGCAGCATGGCATTAGAATCTCCTGAATGAATTCCACAAGGCTCTATATGCTCCATAATTCCGATGATGTACACATTTCCATCAGCATCGCAAATTGCATCTGCTTCTGCCTCTATTGCCCCATCTAAATAATGATCTAACAATAATTTATTTCCGGGCATTCTACCTAATAAATCTACAACATGTTCAACTAATTCTTCTTTATTGATCACAATTTTCATTCCTTGTCCTCCTAAAACATAAGAAGGTCTTACCAAGATTGGAAAATCTAATTCGTCTGCTAAAGCCAACGCTTCATCTGCCGTTTCTGCAATTCCGAATTCTGGATATGGAATGTTATTATTTTTCAATAAAGTAGAAAAACTACCTCTGTCTTCGGCTAAATCTAAAGCTTCAAAAGAAGTTCCTATAATTTTAATGCCGTACTTGGTTAATTTCTCGGCTAACTTTAAGGCTGTTTGTCCGCCTAATTGCACAATTACCCCTTCTGGTTTTTCATGACGAATAATGTCATAAATATGTTCCCAAAAAACAGGTTCGAAGTATAATTTATCTGCCGTATCAAAATCTGTAGAAACGGTTTCAGGATTACAGTTGATCATAATGGTTTCATAACCACATTCTGCAGCGGCTAAAACACCGTGCACACAACAGTAATCAAACTCAATTCCTTGTCCGATTCTATTCGGTCCAGAACCTAAAACAACAATTTTCTTTTTTGGAGTAACAATACTTTCGTTGGCAATCATAATTTCGCCAGCTGCAGTTTCTATTTCATTCTCAAAAGTTGAATAATAGTAAGGAGTTTTTGCTTGGAACTCTGCAGCACAAGTATCTACTAACTTGAAGACACGTTGTACTTTTAATTCTTCTCTTTTTGTGTATACTTCACTTTCTAAACACCCTAGCATATGCGCTATTTGTCTGTCTCCGTATCCTTTTTGCTTTGCCTCTAACAACAAGTCTCTTTCTAATGTATCAATTTTGTAGGTAGAAATTTCTTTCTGCAATTGAAACAATTCTTCATATTGCCTTAAATACCACATGTCTATTTTTGTGATATCATAAATCTTACTCAAAGGAATTCCGATGGCAATTGCATCATAAATAGCAAACACACGGTCCCAACTTGCATAGGTTAATTTCTCTATAATCTGGCTATAATCTGTATATCCTTTGCCGTCTGCTCCTAAACCATTTCTTTTAATTTCTAAAGACTGTGTAGCTTTGTGCAAGGCTTCTTGAAAACAACGACCAATTCCCATTACTTCACCTACAGATTTCATTTGCAATCCTAAAGTTCTGTCTGAACCTTCAAATTTGTCAAAATTCCAACGTGGTATTTTTACAATTACATAATCTAACGTTGGCTCAAATAAAGCAGAGGTAGATTTAGTAATTCCGTTTTCTAATTCGTCTAAGGTATAACCAATGGCTAATTTTGTAGCTACTTTTGCAATAGGATAGCCCGTTGCTTTGGATGCTAGCGCAGATGAACGCGAAACTCTTGGGTTGATTTCAATCGCAATAATATCTTCTTTTTCATCTGGTGAAACTGCAAACTGCACGTTACAACCTCCCTCAAAATCTCCAATAGAACGCATCATATGAATGGCCATATCACGCATTTTCTGATAGGTTTTGTCAGAAAGTGTCATTGCAGGCGCCACTGTTATAGAATCTCCTGTATGAATTCCCATAGGATCCATATTTTCAATAGAACAGATAATTACAACATTGTCGTTCTTATCTCTCAACAACTCCAATTCATACTCTTTCCAGCCCATCATTGCTTTATCAATCATTACCTCATGTATGGGTGATGCTTCTAAACCAAAACTTAACAACTGATCAAAATCTTCTGCTTTATAAACAATAGAAGCTCCTGCCCCACCCAAAGTATAAGAAGATCTTATGACTAAAGGATAGCCAAATTCTTGTGCAATTTCTTTTCCTTTCAAGAAAGAGGTTGCTGTTGCTTGTGGCGCCATTGGTACACCAATTTTCAACATTAATTCTCTAAACTGTTCTCTGTCTTCGGTAACATTAATAGCATCAATATCTACACCAATTAATTTTACGTCAAAATCTTTCCAAATTCCTTTAGCGTCTGCTTCAATACAAAGATTTAATGCTGTTTGCCCACCCATAGTTGGTAAAACAGCATCAATTTGTGGATGCTCTTTTAAAATCTGAATGATTGATTTTGTAGTTAAAGGTAGTAAATAAATATGATCGGCCATAGAAGGGTCGGTCATAATTGTTGCAGGATTCGAATTGATTAGAACTGTTTCAATTCCGTCTTCTCTTAAGGATCTTAATGATTGTGAGCCCGAATAATCAAATTCACATGCTTGCCCAATAACAATTGGTCCAGATCCAATAATTAAAATGGAATTGAGGTCTTTTCTTTTTGGCATTGTTTTTTAGTTGTAAGTTGTTGTGTTGTTTGGTTTTACAAAAATAGTTGGTTGTTGGGTATAAAAAAAGGTGTTACTAAAAATAGCAACACCTTAATTATTAACAAATGTTAATCATTATATTATTTTTTTGGTCTAAATTCTGAAGACACAGAAACTTTCTTTCTTCCTTTAGCTCTTCTTCTTGCTAATACTTTTCTTCCATTAGCTGAAGCCATTCTTTCTCTGAAACCATGTTTGTTTCTTCTCTTTCTTTTTGATGGCTGGTAAGTTCTTTTCGGCATTATATGTATTTTTAAATATCTTCTTGATTACTTTTTATTACTTTAAGAATTTTACCTCTTTTAAAGCGTGGGCAAATATACAATTGTTTTTATTTTTGACAAACACTATTTGAAAAAAAATAAAATATTTTTCGATTCAACAAAAATACACCTTTTACAAATATTTTTCTCTTTTTTATTTGACAGAATTGCTAGAGTTAGTACTTTTGCCCAAACCTATTAACACCATGAGTAACACTAAATACGTTTTTGTAACAGGAGGCGTAACTTCATCCCTTGGAAAAGGAATTATTGCAGCATCTTTAGCGAAACTATTGCAAGAAAGAGGCTTTTCTGTAACCATTCAAAAATTAGACCCGTATATTAATATAGATCCAGGAACGTTAAACCCCTATGAACACGGCGAATGTTATGTAACTGATGATGGTGCAGAAACAGATTTAGATCTTGGGCATTATGAGCGTTTTTTAAACATTCCTACTTCTCAAGCAAACAATGTTACTACTGGTAGAATTTATCAATCTGTCATAAATAAAGAACGTAAAGGAGAATTCTTAGGAAAAACAGTACAAGTGATTCCGCATATCACAGATGAAATTAAACGGAGGGTGCAACTTCTGGGTGAAACAGGCGACTATGATATAGTAATTACAGAAATTGGTGGAACTGTTGGCGATATAGAATCGCTACCTTATGTAGAGTCTGTGCGTCAACTACTTTGGGAAAAAGGTTCTGAAAACGCCATTGTTATTCATTTAACATTGGTGCCTTATTTAGCTGCTGCAGGAGAATTAAAAACAAAACCAACACAACATTCTGTAAAGATGTTGATGCAAAGTGGTGTAAGTCCAGATATTTTGGTGTGTAGAACAGAACACGAGATTTCTGATGACATTAAACGCAAGTTGGCTTTATTCTGTAATGTAAAACAAGAAGACGTGATACAATCTATAGATGCTGAAACTATTTATGATGTTCCGAATTTAATGTTAGCGCAAGGTTTAGACACAGTTGTATTAAATAAGTTAAAGCTTTCTTCTAAAGGAGAACCCGAATTAAAAGTTTGGAATGAGTTCCTACGAAAACATAAAAATCCGAAATCTGAAGTAGAAATTGCCCTCATTGGCAAATATGTAGAATTACATGATTCTTACAAATCAATTACAGAAGCATTTATTCATGCAGGTTCCTCGAATGAAACCAAAGTAAATGTACGTTGGGTGCATTCAGAAAGTTTAACGCCTAAGAATGCTGCAAAGAAATTAGAAGGTGTAAACGGTATTTTAGTAGCTCCTGGTTTTGGTGACAGAGGTATTGAAGGAAAAATTAGAGCGGTGAGATATGCGAGAGAAAATAACATTCCTTTCTTCGGAATTTGTTTAGGAATGCAAATGGCCGTTATTGAATATTCTAGACACATCTTGGGTTTAGAAAATGCCAGTTCTACAGAAATGAACAAAAGTACAAAACATCCTGTAATTAACTTAATGGAAAGCCAAAAAGGAGTTACAGAAAAAGGAGGTACTATGCGCTTAGGTGCCTGGGACTGCGAGTTGAAAAAAGGTTCTAGAATATTTAAAGCGTATAAATCTGAATTGATTAGCGAACGCCACAGACATCGATTCGAGTTTAATAATAACTATTTAGCACAGATTGAAGCTGCTGGAATGAAGGCTACAGGAATCAATCCAAAAACAGGTTTGGTAGAAGTAGTAGAAATTTCTTCCCATCCTTGGTTTGTTGGGGTACAATACCACCCAGAATACAAGAGTACGGTTTTAAAACCGCATCCTTTGTTTGTAGATTTTATAAAAGCTGCATTGAAACAGTCTAAAAAATAAAGAAATAAAAACCAATTCGAGTCCACCAGAAAGATCGTAGAAAACTTTCCAATGTACTCGAATTGACATTTTAAAAATTAGGTATACTATTTGACTTATCTATTGTATCAACAATAATCACAGCAAAATCGACTAAAAACATTACAATTTTGCTACATTTGTCCCCTTTTACTTTTAATAATGAGTAGAAAAATGACAAACTGACATTTTAAAAAAACACATGGAACAGAAAAAATTCGACGTAAATTCTTTTATTGGAATGATCTTATTAGGAGGTATCATTTTTTGGTGGATGAGCACTCAAGAGCCTGAAATAGACACAACTAATGACAATAGTAAGACAGAAATAGTAACAGCACCAGAAGCAAATAATACTACGAATACAGCATTTGTTAATGCACCTTCTGTTGAAAATGATTCCATAAAAGAACGAAACCTTAAAAACCAATTAGGTGCTTTTGCCCAAAGCGCAATAAGCGCTTCTGAGGGTGTTTCTGTTATAGAAAATGAACTCGTAAAGTTAACAATAGATAATAAAGGTGGACAAATTACGCAAGCCTTAGTTAAAAACTTTAAGACATACGATTCCTTACCTCTGTATCTTATAAAAGAGAACAATGCCTCTTTTAATATTAATTTTGGTACCACAGATAACAGAATTTTAAATACAAAAGATTTATTCTTTGTGCCAACCTTAACTACAAACGGAAATAACCAAGTTGTTTCTATGAAGTTAAAAGTATCTGAAACTCAATTTTTAGAGTACAGATATGAAATGAAGCCAAAAGACTATATGGTTAATTTCTCTGTTCGTTCTCAAGGCTTAAGTAATGTAATTAACAGCTCTAACCCTATTAGTTTAGATTGGTCTATAAAAGCTTACAGAAATGAAAAAAGTATGAAGACAGAGAATACCATGTACACCAACCTCTACTACAAAGCAGAAGATGAAGTAGATTACATAAGTGCTGGTAAATCTGAAGTTTTAAATGATGTAGACTGGGTTGCTTATAAACAACACTTTTTTGCAACCAACTTATTATCCGATACACCGTTTAATAATGCTACAATAACTTCTACCGATTTAGTTTTAAACGAAGAAATAGATACTGTTTTCACAAAGAAGTTTGAATTAAAAACACCTTTAGAATTATCTAATGGAGAGTTAAATTACAACATGAAATGGTTCTACGGACCGAATGATTATAATTTATTAACTACTTATGAAGGTACTGATTTAGCTGATTCTGCAGATTTAGGTTGGGGGATTTTTGGCTTTTTAAACCGGTCTGTTTTTTATCCGGTTTTTAATTTCTTACAAGGATTCTTATCAAACTTTGGATTGATCATCATTTTAATGACCATTGTAGTTCGTTTAATCATGTCTCCTTTAGTGTATAAATCTTATTTATCTAGTGCAAAAATGAAGGTAATTAGACCCGAGTTGACTGCATTAAACGAAAAGTATCCTGGTAAAGAAAATGCAATGAAGCGACAACAAGAAACCATGGCCGTCCAGCGAAAAGCAGGTGTTAGCATGATGTCTGGTTGTATACCCGCATTGCTACAAATGCCAGTATTCTTTGCTTTGTTTAAGTTCTTTCCAACAAACATCTCTTTAAGACAAGAAGGTTTTTTGTGGGCAAATGATTTATCTTCTTATGATATGATTTATCAATTGCCATTTACAATTCCATTCTATGGAGACCATGTAAGTTTATTTCCAATATTGGCATCGGTTGCTATTTTCTTTTATATGAAAATGAACCAAAGTCAGCAGGCAAATATGCAAGCACCAACGCAAGAAGGAATGCCAGATATGAGTAAGATGATGAAATACATGATTTACTTTTCTCCTATTATGATGTTATTTTTCTTTAATAATTATGCAAGTAGTTTAAGTTTATACTATTTTGTTTCTAACTTGTTAACCATTGCAATTATGTTGGTTATAAAGAACTATGTAATCGATGAAGATAAGATTCATGCGCAGATAGAAGAAAATAAAAAGAAGCCCGAGAAAAAGAAAAGCAAGTTTAGACAAAAAATAGACGATGCTATGAAACAGGCACAAGAGCAACAAAAAAAGAAATAATATTCTTAAATAAAAAAAGCTGAAACTTAACCGTTTCGGCTTTTTTTATATTCACCTATATGAAAGACGCTTGCTTAGATTGCTGAAATTGAACTGAAATATCTTTTAAAGTATTTCCTGTAATTTCGAAATTGTAAAATCTATATCTTCCTTATTCGTAAATTTAGAGAATGAAAAGCGGATAGACGTTTTATCTTCTTCTCCATTTTTTAGAATTTCTGATAATACATGAGAACCTTTATTACTACCAGACTGACAAGCACTACCGCCAGAAACAGCTATTCCTGCCAAATCTAAACTAAATAAGAGCATCTCATTTTGTACTGGAAAACGAACACTTAAAATAGTATAACTACTCTGTTCTAAATCACCAGAAAGGCCATTAAATTCAATTTTATCTGACAACTGCTTTAACTCATTCATAAAGTAAATCTTTAAGCTTTCTATATAGCTTTTATCAACTTCAAGCACATTGTGTGCTATTTCTAAGGCCTTCTCCATGCCTAAGATGGCATGTACATTTTCTGTACTAGACCTTGCTCCCTTTTCCTGATCGCCACCATGAAGCATTGGTAGAATTCCAAATCCTTTTCTAAAAAAAGCGAAACCCACCCCTTTTGGCCCGTGAAACTTATGTGCACTTGCTACTATAAAATCTACCATTGTAGCTTGCAAATCTATTTTATAATGTCCAATTGCCTGTACCGTATCTGAATGAAATAAAGCATTGTTTTTTTTACACAAATCGACAATTTTATTTATCGGCAAGAGATTGCCAATTTCATTGTTGATCATCATGAAACTTACCAATGTTTTCTCTTTAGATGCCGTTAAAAGTGTTTCTAAATGAAGAGCATCCATATTTCCAAAGACGTCTACATTTACGTATTCTATAGAAATTTTTTTACTTTCCTTTAGAAAATCACACGTATGTAAAACGGCATGGTGTTCTATTTTTGAAGTAATAATTCTACGAACCCCTAAATTTAAAACAGCATTGTATAAAATTAAATTATCTGCCTCTGTACCGCTTGAAGTAAAAATAATCTCTGCAGCAGAAACGTTAAAATGTTTTGCGATATTTTTTCTTGCAGTTTCTACAGTAGCTTTTGCTTTTCTTCCAAATTGGTGGATAGATGAAGGGTTTCCAAAGTTTTCTACCATAGAAGTTTGCATTACTTCTATAACTTCAGCATACATACTGGTTGTTGCCGCGTTGTCTAAATAAATAGCATTCATAGTATAAAAATACGTTTATTTTATGAAACTGAATTTTGAAAAATATACACTTCTGTAGCTCCTAAACCATATTGTTTATAAGATGCATCGTAGTGTTTTACTGGGTATTTGTTTAAGAGAGATTGTAATTCAGATTTTAAAACACCTTCACCAACTCCATGAATGAAAACAATTTTAACAACTCTTTTCTGAATAGCAAACTCAACCTTTCTTTTAGCGGTATCTAGCTGAAGGTTTAGCATATCATAATTATCCAATCCTTTTACAGATTTGGTAAGTTGATTAATATGCAAATCTACCTCCATAATAACTTCTTTATTTTGTTTTTTAAACAGCTTATTTTTTGGTTTAAATTGATCAATTTTTTCTTTTAAGAAACTGTTATTAATATCAGAAAACTTCGTCAGCTCATGCTGTTCTGTTTCAATTTTAACCAATTCTTTCTCGTTAAAATTAAAAATCATTCCGTCTGAAGATTGAATAGACACGAAATCTTTTGAAATTGCTATAACTTTGCCATTTAAAACATCGTCTAATACAGCTACTTTATTGCCAATTTCTAAACCCTTTCTTAACATTATTTTAATTCAATTTTAAATAAAAGTGATTAATTTTACTGCAAAAATAAGCATATGTCTAAAACTTCTATCATTTCTACAGAAAACTTCTTTAAGCTAGCATCAAAAAAGATAAAACTAGACGAGAACAGGAAGGAAATATTGCTTAAAATTTCTGAAAGCGTTGCGAAAGAATATATTGAAAATAAGGTTGCAAACTTAAATTTTATATGCACTCATAATTCAAGAAGAAGTCAATTAGGACAAGTTTGGGCATTTTATGCAGCAAATTACTTTAAGTTAAATATACACGCTTTTTCAGGAGGAACAGAAGTAACAGCTTTCTACAGAAATACAGTTAAAACAATGCAATCTGCTGGTTTTGATTTTAAAGTGGTTGATTTTTCTCACCAGAATCCAAAATATTTAATTTCATTTAATGGGAGTAAGAATTCAATTTTTGGCTTTTCTAAAAGATTTGACGACACTACCAACAAAGAACCATTTATAGCAATTACAACTTGTAATAATGCCGATAAAAACTGCCCTTTTATTCCAACAGCTTTAGAGCGGTTTCATTTACCTTTTGTTGATCCAAAATTTTCTGATGGAACACCCGAACAAGAAAAGGCTTATTTAAAAACAAACGAACAAATTGCTGCAGAAGTCTTTTTCATTTTTACTGCAATTAAAAAAACACTAAATTAAATTTCTAAATCTTTGTCGTAAGGAATACTATTCAAAACGTGATTAATTACGTTTACTCTCGCCTCTGTTTTTCTATTTGCTCTAATAACCTTCCAAGGAGAAATTACTGTATTCGTTTTCTGAAACATTGCATTTTTGTATTCGGTATACTGCTCCCACAAAATCTGAGCTTTTTCATCCAATTTCGTCATCTTCCATTGCTTTAACGGGTTGCTTTTAATATCTGCAAAACGCTTGGCTTGTTCTTTTTTTGAAATAGACATATAGATTTTCACTAAGTGAATTCCAGACTCTAAAATCATTTTTTCAAAATCATTTACTTGATTCATGAAAACCTCGTATTCACCTCGCGTGCAAAAACCGTTTACAGGCTCTACAACCGCTCTGTTATACCAGCTTCTATCAAAAAAAACAATCTCACCTGCTTTCGGAAATTGGGCTACATATCTTTGAAAGTACCACTGTGACTGCTCATCTTCTGTAGGTTTTGATAAAGCTACAATTCTCATATGACGTGGATTAATACGCTCTGTTAACCTTCTAATTGCGCCCCCTTTACCCGCAGCATCTCTTCCTTGAAAAACAATAATTACGCGTTCATTATTATTAATTGCCCAAGTTTGTAAACGAATGAGCTCTACCTGAAGTTTTTTTAATTTTCTTTCATAATCTACATATCTTAAACTTCTTTCAATACTTAAAGGTGCCTTAGATAAAAGTGCTAAAAGACCTTTCTTCGTTGTTAATTTATGTAGTTCTTGTTCGGTTAATTTTATTTCCATAACATTAATCTATATTGCTGTTAGACCTAAAGTAACGCATTACAACGTTAGGATCTGGTGTTAATGTAGTTTTTGCATCCTCTTTTCCATCGTAATCAAACTGAGAGATTACATGTCTAATCGCCTCTAACCTTGCTACTTGTTTGTCGTTGGTTTTTATCATCATCCAAGGACTATAAGAAGTGTGTGTTTTCGAAAACATTTCGGCTTTGTAATGCGTGTACTTGTCCCAAAGTGTTTGCCCTTGTTTGTCTACAGGACTAAATTTCCAACGCTTTAAAGGGTTTTCTTTACGCTCTTCAAATCTTGTTAATTGCTCACTTTTAGATATCGACAGCCAAAATTTAATAATAATTACACCATCCTCATACATCATATGTTCAAATTCTGGCACTTGCACTAAAAATTCTTTATATTGTTTTTGCGTACAAAAACCCATTACAGGTTCTACAACAGCTCTATTGTACCAGCTTCTATCAAAAAAAACAATTTCACCAGGATTTGGCAATTCTTTTATGTAGCGCTGAAAGTACCATTGTCCTTTTTCTACCTCAGTGGGCTTATTTAAAGCCACCAATCTGCTAGAACGCGGATTTAAATGCTCCATAAATCTACGAATATTCCCTCCTTTTCCAGCAGCATCTCTTCCTTCAAAAATAATAGCCACACGCTTATTTTTTTTAGAAACCCAACGTTGTAATTTCACCAATTCTATTTGCAAAAGACGTAGTTCCTCTGTATATAAAAGTGTCTTATGAACTTTCTTATACAAACCACTTTTTTCTTTAATTAACTCCAGTAAATCTTCATTACTCCCTAAGTTTTCAAAATCTTTTGCAGTAAATCTTTTATCTGTGCTCATGTGTTTTTTTTCGAAATTTAAAAATATTACTTTTTTTCCTAACAAAAGAAAAAAAAGAAGTATTTTAGTGAGACTTTTTACCTCTGCTTCAAGAAAAACAAGATATTAATTATATTCTAGGCCCTTACTAATTGTCTTGTTTATTAGAATTAATTTGAACGTTTTTCAGTAAAACAAAGACAACATTTGAATAAATAAAGAGTATTTATAGATGCGCTCTACTTTTCTTATGTTCCTTTTCTCTTACTTATAAGAATCTAAAAAAAAATCATCTTTAAAACCAATTAAATACAACTTCTCCTGTGCTCTTGTAATTGCGGTGTACAACCACCTAAAATACTCTTTAGAAACACCGTCTGGTAAATAAGGCTGTTCTATAAAAACAGTTTTCCATTGGCCACCTTGAGACTTATGGCACGTCATGGCGTAAGAGAACTTTACTTGTAGTGCGTTGAAATATTTATTCTTTTTAATCGCCATAAATTGTTTAGATTTAGACTTTTCATGTGCGTAATCTTCCTTAACCGCTTGGTATAATTTATTCGATTGCTCATAGGTTAAAGACGGACTCTCACTAGTTAACGTGTCCAATAGCAAAACAGTTTCAAAAGGATGCATTTCAGGATAATCTATCATTCTAATCTCTACCTCAGCAAATTTAAATCCGTACAGTTCTTTAATAGAAAAAATCTTTAAAACTTCGCAAATATCTCCATTTGCAATAAAGCCGGCAGTAGAAGTCTCAGGCAACCAGAAATAATTATTTTTAACAATCATGATATAATCTCCTGCAGAAATTTCATTCTCTTGTCCTCTTATATTATACCTAATTTGTTGATTGTATTCATTTGCACGTTTATTAGAACGCACAATAAATGCGGTATCTTCTACACCATTACTTTCATAAGCGGTTACAATTGCATCTTCAATATCGTAACCATCTTCTAATCTACTAATATCTGTAAAATCTACATCAAACTGAAAGGCATCACCTTCGTTTTTCAAAAGCAACCTTAAAGCAGTTGCATTTGCTAAAATACCAGAATCTACGTGCTGGCGCATTACCTCATCTAACTCAATTTCGGTTACTTCTTTATAATAATCATAGGTTAAAGTATCTTGTTCTAAAGCAGGAGAAACACTCAACTTTACTGGTGGAAGTTGTGCAGTATCTCCGATAAAAATTAGTTTGCAATTGACTCCCGAATAAACATAAGAAATCAAATCATCTAATAAAGAACTCGCATCAAACAACTGCTGATTTTGTTTACCATCTGGAATCATAGAAGCTTCATCTACAATAAAAATAGTATTTGTGTGCTTATTAGGTTGCAAAACAAAAGAAACAGCACCATTTGATTGTTTTTTAGGAAAATAAATTTTTTTATGTATTGTAAATGCTCGTTTTTTAGAATACAGAGAAATCACCTTCGCAGCTCTTCCTGTGGGTGCTAATAGCACTGCTTTTTTACCAGCCATACCCAAAGAATTTACAAACACACCAATTGTTGTTGTTTTCCCTGTACCTGCATATCCTTTTAAAAGAAATAAAGCATCTTTATTTTTATTAAAAATAAAATCACTTAATAATGTTAATAATTTACGCTGCTTAATTGTAGGGTCATGCGGGAAATTCTCTAATAACTTTTTATTAAAATCTGCTGGTATTTCTATCATATATTGATTAAAGTATCAAAGATACGTCGATTTGTAAATAAAAGTTTTTATCATTAAAAAAAAATTGTAGATTTGCGAGCATACTATTAAAAAAAAACACTAAAAATGGGATTATTAGGAATGATTTTAGCTGCCGTTTTAGCCGCAGTACTTATAGCTATCGTTATAGTTAGATATTTACCTTTAAAATTAAGATGGATACCATCTATTCTACTGTTATTTCTAGCAATATTTTTAGGTTTTAAAATTTACAACGGCATTATGGAGCCTATCAACTTTAATAAAGATAAGGTAAAAAGATTTTCTAAAGTTGTAGGTAATCTTAAAATCATTAGAGATGCTGAGGTAAAATTTTATGAGGCAACGGGTAATTACACCAATGATAAAGCACTTTTAATTAAGTTTATAGATTCTGCTCAATTAGCATTAACAGTTACTAAAACAATTGTTGAAACGGTTAATAGAGGTGGTGGTATTACAGATGAAGTAGAGAAAAGAGTAACAGACACTATTGGTTACGAGCCAGTTTTAAAATACTTTACAAATAGAGATTACAAAAACATGTTTACAGTTCCAAGTTTAGAAGGTGTACAATATGATCTTGAAATAGGTACCGTAGAAAAAGTACAAGGTTTAATTGTACCAACTTTTATGTCCAAAACACCTAAACTTCCTCTTTTAGCCGGCATGAGTGCTTCTTTAATAAAACTAGAACTAGAAGTTATGGATTCTGACCAAATTAAAGGAGAATTTATTTCTGTAGGTTCTTTAGACGAAGTTACTACTGCAGGAAACTGGCCTCCTTCTTACGATAAGAAAGGTGAAAATAAAGAATAGTATCATTTCTTTGAAAACGATAATAGAAAATAAGTTATCCATCCAATTTAGTTTGGATGGATTTTCTTTTTCAGTTTACAATACAATCTCTAAAAAAGAGGTCTATTTCCGTGAATATGAATTTGAAAATTCACAAGTTACACCAGAAAATCTATTATTAAAAATTAAAGATATTTTTAAGACAGATACGCATTTACAAAACGATTTCACCTCTTTGACCGTGGTGCATCAAAACAACCTTTCTGTACTTGTACCAAATCGTTTTTTTAGCGAGAAAGACTTGGACTCTTATTTAAACTTTAATATTAAAAAGCTTCCCATAGATTACATCACTTTTGACGCTATAAACGGTATAGATTCTAAAAATATTTATGTGCCATATGTAAATATAAACAACTACTTATTTCAGAATTTTGGCGAATTTGAATACCAGCACCACAGTACCGTTTTAATTCAAAAATTATTAAATATTAAGGGAGGTAGTGAGAAAAAAATGTATGTAAATGTTTCTAAAACAACATTAGATATTACAATTATAGAAAACAACAAACTCCTTCTTTTTAATACTTTTTCTTATAATACCGAACAAGATTTTATCTATTATATTTTATTTGTAGCAGAACAATTAAACCTAGATGTAAATGAGTTTCCTTTGTATTTTACGGGTAAAATAAGCTCAAACACTACTATTTATAAAATAACTTACAAGTACATTAAAAATGTTTATTTTTTAGAGAGTAATAACGCCATTTTTAATACTTTTAATATTGCTTCACATACAAACTTTATACTACTAGGCTCATGAGAATTATTTCTGGAAAATTAAAATCAAGACGTTTATCTGCGCCAAAGAACTTACCTGTTAGACCAACAACAGACATGGCAAAAGAATCCTTGTTTAATATCTTAAACAATACGTATTATTTTGATGCTATTTCTGTAATTGATTTGTTTTCTGGTACTGGAAATATAAGTTATGAATTTGCCTCTAGAGGCACCGAAAATATCTGTTCCGTAGATGCACATCCTGGATGCATTAAATACATAAACACCACTGCGAAAGACCTCGGCTTAGACATTAATACATTTAAAAGTGATGTCTATAAGTTTCTTGAAAAAACGGCTTTAAAGGCAGATGTTATTTTTGCAGACCCGCCTTACGATTTTGAGGAGGAACAATTTTTAACGATTGTAAATTTGGTTTTTGATAGAGAAATTCTGAATGAAGATGGTGTTTTAATTATAGAACACTCTAAACATACAGATTTAACCAAACATGAAAAACATATCTATGACAAACGATATGGGGGCAATGTATTTAGCTTTTTTGAAAATAATTCTAAAAAAGAATAGAGAAAAACTTTCCTTTCAAAGCACTTTATACAGACCTAACAAACATCCTTCTTGAAAAATTATTGAACTTACAACAAAGAATTAATAATAGCTGCAATAGAGACTCCTTCTGCTTCTGCTTTGTAATTCTTTACAATCCTATGAGATAAAATAGGAATGGCTACCGCCTTTACATCTTCAATGTCTGGAGAATACTTCCCATTTACTGCTGCGTGTGCTTTGGCCCCTATAATCAGGTTTTGAGATGCTCTTGGCCCTGCCCCCCAATCTAAATAGTTTTTCACCATTTCTGTTGCTAGCAAGGATTTAGGTCTTGTTTTACCCACCAAACTTACAGCATATTCTATAACATTGTCTGTAACAGGTATCTTTCTTATTAATTTCTGAATCTCAACGATCTCTTCTCCTGAAAAAACAGGATTTACAGTATGATTTATCATAGCAGTAGTGCTTTTTACCACCTGAACCTCTTCTTCAAAAGTTGGATATTCTAAGTTGATCGAAAACATGAACCGATCTAATTGGGCTTCTGGTAAAGGATATGTTCCTTCTTGCTCAATTGGGTTTTGAGTGGCTAGCACAAAAAAAGGCAAATCTAATTTGTAATGATTTCCTGAAATGGTAACAGAACGCTCTTGCATAGCCTCTAACAAAGCTGCTTGTGTTTTTGGGGGAGTTCTGTTTATTTCATCTGCTAATATTATATTTGAAAAGACAGGTCCTTTTATAAACTTAAATTGCCTATTTTCATCTAAGATTTCGCTTCCTAAAATATCGGATGGCATTAAATCTGGCGTAAATTGAATTCTTTTAAAGTTTAATCCTAAAGCATCTGAAACAGTATTTACCAATAATGTTTTTGCTAAACCCGGTACACCTATTAATAAGGAATGGCCTCCACAGATAACGGAAAGTAACGTGAAGTTGACCGCTTCTTTCTGACCAATAATTACTTTTCCTATTTCGGCTTTTAGGGATTCGAATTTGGCAACTAAATTAATTACTGCTTTAACATCTGACATTATCTACTTGTTGCTTTTTTCCAGTTTTTATCAAATGAACACTTTTTATAGTCTTCCCCTAATTTGATGTAAGTATCTTTAATTTTATCCTTAGACCACTTTTCTATAATCTCTTCCTTTTTCTTTCTTAATGCAAGCTCTTGCACTTTCACATAATCTTCTATTAGACTTGCAATGTGTGTATCTGTTCTTTCTTTCATTAAAATGAACTTGTACATTTTTTCTCCACTTCTAGTTTGGTCATAAAAAACATCTGTAAAGTCTCCTTGTTCTAAGTCATTTACTCTTGCGTACATTGCAGGATCCATTCTTGTCAAATCAAATTTAGTCTCTCCTGTGTAACTATTAATAATAACACCTCCGTTATTCTTAGAGTCTTTATCTTCTGAATATTTCTTTACAGCTTCTTCAAAAGTAAATTTTCCCTCCTGAATATCTCTTTTAATTTCTTCAACTTTTAACTCCGTCTCTTTTAACCTAGATTCTGGAATTTCTGGTTGCAATAGTATATGAGAAACTGTTCTCGTATTTCCATTGACTTCATGTAACTGAATGATATGGTAGCCAAAAAGTGTTTTAAAAGGTTTAGAAATTTCATTTTTCTCTAATGAAAAAGATACTTCTTTAAACTCTTTGATAAGGCCAGATTCTTTAGTTACTTCCATTCTACCGCCATTCTGAGTAACTCCTGGATCTTTAGAGTTGATAATAGCCTTCATTCTAAAACTTGCACCGTCTAAGATTGCTTGCCTAATCTCAGTTAACTCTGCAAAAACTCTATTATTTTCTTCTAAAGTAGGTTCCGAATTCATTACAATTTGAGCCAGCTCTATTTCTGCAGTAAACTCTGGCAACTCTCCTTTATCTTTTAAACCGTTATAGTACAAACGAACTTCTTCTGGAGTCACGTCTACTTTTTCAGTAATTTTTAATTGTTCTTTTTCTACTAAAATGTTATCTTTTTGCACATTATATAATTCACCTTTTAAGTCATCTAAGTCGTTAAAACCATAAGCAGCGATAACTTTGTCTAAAGAACCATATTCTTGCGTAAAAAATTGAATACTTCTCTCTACCTTACTATTAACTTCTGCATCCAAAACAGTAACACTATCTATAATAGCATGGTGAGAAAGAAGTTTCTGTTGCATTAATTCTTCTAGCATTTCACAATCTGTAATGGTAATTTTACCCTCGCTTCTTTGTTCTACTTCCTGCTTAAACTTAGCAATATCTGAATCTAAAACGATATTTTTACCAATAACAACTGCTACTCCATCAATTTTAACCTTTTGGGCGCTCATTTGAAATGTTGTTGCTATGAAAATTACAGCAATTAAAAGTAGTTTAGTAAATTTTAAAATTATTATTTTTTGTGGCATCTTTTACTATTATTTTTTCAATATCTCTAATTAATTCGATTTTACGCTTGTGCAAAATCATTTCTTTTATTGTCTCCTTAATATAGCCTAATGGCGCTATTTCATTTCTGTATAAAATGTCTTTTATAGCCATCAAATATAAACCTAATGAATCTTGTTTTTGAATGAATTTTGATTTTTTTAACAGATTTTCTTTAGAAAAAGGTAGTTTTAACAAAATATTATCCAATTCGGTCCAAACAGAATCATTCAATTGATAAATTTTAAAACTTAATTGCTGTCTTTCCAATTCTTCAGCATCCTCAATTTCTTTAGATTGAAACAAGTTTATAATTTCCTTTTTATTTATTAAGGAAGCATTAAAATATAAATATCTAGATTTTATTAAAATTTCATTCAATTTAAAGTTTTCGTTATTTACTGCATAATAACGCTCCACCTCCTCCACAGAAACAATCGTGTCTAATTGTTCTTTTATAAGAGCTTCTTTGAAGTTATTTATAAGAAGACTCTCTTTGTAATCTTTTACAAGGTTATTGATATTACTTAAAGATTCTATGGTATTATTGTCTGCTGCTGCGTCTAATAATAATTTTTTTACAGCCCAATCTTGAATAATGCTTTTTACCAATATTAAACTATCTTCTCTTGAAATATTTTTAGGTAAGAGCTCTTTTAAATCTTCTTTAAATAATTTATCTGTATTTACAATTGCTATGATTTCTGATGCACGCCCTTCCTTCTCTTGAACCATAATATAGTCGCAAGAACTAAACATAAGAACACATAAAAAAATGCTTAAAATTCTCATTATTTCTTTTCGTAAAATTTAATTATTTTCTTCAACTGTCTTTTGTTCAAACTAATCGTACTTTTCTTTCTCAAAGCTGCAATCCAGTTTTTTTCCAAAAAGTTTTGATAATCATTCATTACCGTTCCTTTAATATTTTTCAATTCTTTAACCTTGTATTTTTCTTTATTATTTAAAAAATAGGTTTTCAAACCTAGGGTATCTTTAGAAGATTTATTCCATATTTTTTGTTGCATCAAATCAAATAACAACAAGCCATCCTCATATTCTTTTAAAATATATGCATATTCTGGTTCTGTGTAAACTAAGTTCTCTTTGTAATAAGATAAAATTTCTTGATTTTTAAACATCTCAAACAAAACATAAACCGGTTCATTTCTCTTGCTTTTTAAATATTGAACAAAAGTATCTTGTGTAATGTTTTTACTATTAATACTAAAAATATTACTTTGAAGAGAGTCTTTTGAGATGTCTCTAATGTCCTTTCTATTAAAAATATTTTTAGCCGCTTCATTTTCTACAAGTGCATACTGCTTTTTTAATTTATTTACAACAGCTGTCTCAGACATTTGCATCCTAGAGCTCCTTTTCACTTTAGCAGTAAGTTCTTCTTTTATCTCTTCAAAAGATTTTATAGGATGTTTTTTAAGAAGTTTTACAATATGCCAACCGAAACGAGTTTTAAAAGGTGGAGAGAAATCGCCTTCATTTTCTATAGAAAAAGCAGCTACTTCAAATCGTTTCACCATTCTACCAACACCAAACTTCCCAAGCGCACCTCCTTTGTTCTGAGAGCTTCTGTCATCTGAGTATTCAGCAGCCAATTTATCAAAGGCTCCCTTGTTTTGAAGCTTTGTATATACTTCTTCAATTTTAATCCTTCCAACATTGGTCGTGTCAGAAATTAAGATATGAGCTGCAGCTATTTCTCCTTTTGCAGGTCTAAAATCATCAACTTTAAGTATGTGATAACCAAACTGACTCCTAAAAGGCATAGAAACGGCACCTACTTTAGTTTTATAAGCAGCATCTTCAAAAGGAGCAACCATATTAAAAGCACTAAAATACCCAAGGTTGCCATTATTTCCTTTTCTACCTGTTCTAGAATTTCCTTTTGCAGATTCGTCTTCTGAAGTTTCTGCTGCTACTTTTTCAAAATCTTCCCCATTTTCAATTCTATTTCTAATGGCTAAAATTTTATTAAAAGAAACTAAGGTGTCTTTAGGTGTAGCGTCTTTTGAAATTCTTATTAAGATGTGCTTTGCTTTCACCTCATTTTTAGTTCTAAAATACACTTCTTTTACTAGCGCGGTTATAAACGTAGTGTCTTGCAAATAAGGCGCAGCTAGCTGCTCTTTATAAGAGCCTATTTCTTTTTTATAAGAGGGTAAAGTGTCCATTTTTAAAAAATAGGCTTCAGCTACCTTTAACTTATAATTGATATAAAGGGCTAGATTTTTTGTAACATCTTTTGCTTCTTCGCCTTCTATTGCATCTAAATTTTTTTCATAGATACGTTTAAAATCTGCGACTGTTGTTTTTTCTTTATTGATAGTAACTAAGGTTTTTTCGTTTTGTGAAAAAATACTCAAAGTAATGAATAAGGTACAAATAGATAAAATAATTTTTCTCATGGTATCATTTATTATAGGGATATAATTCCTTTTATTTTGCCTGCTTTTTCGTAAAATGTTATAATTTCATCTGAAGAATTCAACTTCAAAAGAATAGAAACACTTACGTATCTGCCCGTTTTAGAGTTTTTTGTAGTAATTACGGCACCTGTATTATTAAAAACACTTTTTACTTCTGCTACTTGACTCTCTGCAGCTGGCACAATAAATTTATACAAATAATCTGCAGGAAAAGCTGTGGTGTCGTCTAATTGAATCTTTAATTTACGGTAAAAATCGTCTTTGTTATTCATAATAAGGTTTCAAATTTTCTAAACTATTTACAAATAGAAAGACACAAAATTACATTAAAAATTAGTTTTATAAAGGGAATGATTTATTTTTGTAAAATGCAACAAAAAATTGTTCTTATTGGAGGACCCGGAACTGGGAAAACAACAATTATAAATGAGCTTATTAAAAGAGGTTTTTGCTGTATGCCAGAAGTTTCTAGAGCTGTTACTTTAAAAGCAAAAAAAGAAGGTATTGATCAACTTTTTTTAACAGAGCCTTTGCTCTTTAGTAAAATGCTTTTAGAGGGCAGGGAAGCGCAATACAACAATGCAGACATATTAAAAGAAGAAGTTGTTTTCTTTGATAGAGGAATTCCAGATGTTCATGCTTACATGAATTATTTTAACACCACATACCCAAGTTATTTCATCGAAAAAAGTGCTGCATACAAATACACCAAAATATTCCATTTTTCTCCTTGGAAAGAAATCCATACTACAGATAATGAGCGCTACGAGTCTTTTGAAGAATCTGTAAAAATCGATACTTTTCTTATTGAAGCCTATTCCCTATTGGGCTATACCTTAATTAAGGTTCCTTTTGGAACTGCGGAAGAGCGTACTAATTTTATTATTAATTCGCTTTCTAGCGAATGATACATTCACCAGAAAAAATAATAGAGAAATATTGGGGTTTTACCTCTTTTAGAGCACCTCAAAAAGAAATTATAAACGGTGTCTTGGAAAAAAGAGATGCCATTGCCTTGTTGCCAACTGGCGGCGGAAAATCTATTTGCTTTCAAATTCCTGCCTTAATGCAAGAAGGCGTTTGTATTGTTATTTCGCCATTAATTGCGCTCATGCAAGACCAAGTGTCAAATCTTAAAAAGAGAGACATTAAGGCGGTTACAATTCCGTCTGGCAGCAATCAAAATGAAATTATAACATTATTCGATCAAATTAAATTTGGGAAAGTAAAATTCTTATACATTTCTCCAGAAAGACTGCAGTCTAGTCTAATTCAACAAAAAATAAAAGAGTTAAATGTAAACTTAGTTGCTATAGATGAGGCACATTGCATCTCTGAATGGGGCCACGATTTTAGACCTTCTTACAGAAATATTAAAATTTTAAAGGAAATAGTACCAAGCGTTACCTTTATCGCTTTAACTGCAACCGCTAATAAAAAAGTACTTGCAGACATCTCAAACAACTTAGCGCTTTCAAACCACCTAACCTTTAAAAAATCTTTTTTTAGAAAGAATTTAGCCTACCAAGTTTTTAAAGTTGAAGACAAACTAGGAAGGTTGCTACAAATTTTTACAAAAACAAAAGTGCCTGCCATTATTTATGTAAACTCAAGAAAAAAAACAGCAGAGCTTGCCAACTTCTTAAATGCAAACAAATTTAACAGTACGTTTTACCATGCAGGTCTATCTGCCTTAGAAAAGCAAACTGCTTTTAATGATTGGATGACGGAAAAGAAATCTATTATTGTTGCTACAAATGCCTTTGGAATGGGAATAGACAAACCAAATGTAGGCTTGGTAATTCACTACAACCTACCTTCTAGTACGGAAAACTACGTTCAAGAAACAGGAAGAGCCGGCAGAAATGAAGCAAAATCTTTTGGGGTGTTATTATATAACGAGAATGACATCTACTTACAGCAACAACAAACAGAACGTTCGACACCCTCTATTTTAGAGGTAAAAGAGGTTCATAAAAAACTATATCAATTTTTTAGAATTGCAAACGGAGAGCTTTTAGAAGAAACCTTCTCTTTTAATTTCCTTGAATTCTGTAAAAAATACAATTTTCAAGTTTTAAAAACAGATGTAATTTTAAAGCTACTGGTTAATTATGGCATTATTGAATTGAATACTAGTTTCAATAAAAAATCGACTTTAAAGGTTATCGGAACGCACTATACTGTCTTAAATTTCTCTAAAAAAAATAACGCTTTTAAAAATTTTATAAATGTACTTTTAAGAACCTATGGCGGCCTTTTTGAAGATGAAATAAAAATAGACGAGTTTTTTCTTGCAAAAAAAGCAGGTATTACGTCTGTACAAGTAATAAAAAACTTAAAAATATTAGGAGAACAACATTTAGTTGAATACACTCCTGTAAACGGTACTATTTCTTTAACCTTTTTATTGCCAAGAGAAGATGATAAAACAATTAACCGATTTTCGAAAGAAATAAAACAATTCTTATTTCTAAAGAAAGAAAAGTCTGTAAATTTTATAAATTTTGTGATGAATAATAAGGTATGTAGAAGTATACAGCTACTTTCTTATTTTGATGAAGACAAAGCAACCACCTGTAGTATTTGTGATGTTTGTATTGGAAACAAGAAAGTAGATACAAAACACCTAGCATCAGAAATACACACTCTTTTAAAGGAAGAAGTACAATTGTCTTCCAAAGAAATTAGCAGTCTTTTAAATATTTCTGAAAAAGACATTTTAATACATTTGCACGCTTTGTTATCTGAAGATAAGGCAACAATCAATAATCAGAATAAATTTCAACTAAAAATATAATCATGAGAGATTTGCGCATCGTTTTTATGGGAACTCCAGATTTTGCTGTAACCATTTTAAAACATTTAATAGAAAACAACTATACTGTTGCGGGTGTTGTTACGGCGGTAGACAAACCTGCAGGAAGAGGAAGAAAACTAAACGAATCTGCAGTAAAAAAATACGCAAGCTCTCAAAACCTCACCGTTCTACAACCTACTAATTTAAAAAATGAAGTATTCTTACAAGAACTAAAAACGTTAAATGCCAATTTACAAATTGTTGTTGCCTTTAGAATGTTACCAAAGGTAGTTTGGCAAATGCCAGAATTTGGTACCTTTAATTTACATGCTTCTTTATTACCTGCTTATAGAGGTGCAGCTCCCATACATTGGGCTGTTATTAACGGAGAAACAAAAACGGGTGCTACTACTTTCTTTATTGATGATAAGATTGATACTGGTGAAATTATCTTACAAGAAGAAATTGAAGTACTGCCCAACGAAACTGTTGGTACTTTGCACGATAAGCTAATGCACTTGGGTGCAACCTTAGTCTCTAAAACAATAGACTATATTAGTAAGGGAAATGTGAAGACCATAAAACAACCCGACTTAGAAGAAAAATCTGCACCAAAATTAAGTCCTGAAAACACAAGAATAGATTGGTCTGATTCTTTGGACGCTATTTACAATAAAATTAGAGGTTTGAATCCTTTTCCTACAGCATGGACACTTATTAAAAATAATGATGAAGATGTTTCTGCTAAAATCTATGCCATTAAAAAAGAAACGGCAGACCATCGTTTTGCCTTCGGAAAAATAATTGCAACAAAAAAAGAATTAAAAGTAGCTGTTAGCAAAGGATACATAATAATAGAAGAAATTAAGCTTTCAGGTAAAAAGAAAATGGATGCTAAAAGCTTGCTAAATGGGTATTCTTTTTCGTCAGAAGCCAAAATGTTGTAAAGCCTTTATCAATAAGGTTTGTAGCGTTTTTTGATTTACAATGCTTGGTTTGTTAACAATTAACCTACTTTTATTAACAAAAAGGGGTATTTTTAGTACTCAAATTTGCGTAAGCCCACAATCCGTCTATATTTGTTAAGCTATTAAGCGAAAAATAATAATATTTAATAATTTTAAAAACAATTTATTATGAACAAATCAGATTTAATCGATGCAATGGCTGCTGACGCAGGAATTTCTAAAGTAGCTGCTAAATCGGCATTAGAGTCTTTTACAGGTAACGTAACATCTTCTTTAAAGAAAGGTGAAAAAGTTGCTTTAGTTGGTTTCGGAACTTTCTCTGTATCTAATAGAGCTGCAAGAAGTGGAAGAAATCCTCAAACTGGAAAAACAATTCAAATTGCTGCTAAAAATGTAGCAAAATTTAAAGCTGGAGCTGGATTAAGCGAAGCTGTAAACTAAGAATTACAGTTTTAAGTAATACAAAAACTCTCTTTTAGAGAGTTTTTTTTTGTTTAAAAAATTTACTTACATTTAATAGAAAAAATTACATGTCTAAATTACATCCTAAAAAAGGCAGATTGTTAGTTGCAGAGCCTGCTATTCTAAATGATAATTCTTTTAATAGAGCTATTGTGTTACTAACAGAACATACAGCAACTAATTCTGTAGGCTTTATTCTAAACAAGCCTTTAGAATACAGTATTAATGATTTATTACCTGATATAAATTGTTCTTTTAACATCTACCAAGGAGGTCCTGTAGAACAGGATAATTTATACTTTGTACATAAAGTACCGCAATTACTAGACGATAGTGTAGAAGTTTCAAATGGTGTTTTTTGGGGAGGAAACTTTAAGCAACTTAAGAACCTACTAAATAAAGGTGCATTGGAAGTATCTGACATTCGGTTTTTTCTAGGATATTCTGGTTGGGACAAAGACCAGTTAACAGAAGAACTAGAAGAGAACTCTTGGTTTGTTGCAGAAAACGATTTTGACAATATTTTTTCGAATAATGAAGAAAGTCTTTGGAAAAATAAATTGTTAGAAAAAGGAGGCAGTTATAAGCTTTGGGCAAATGCACCAAAAGATTTTAATCTCAACTAAATTCCTGCAATCTGTAAAACTTTTAAACTGGCATGTAACTTACCCGCTAAATCTGTATTAAAAGACTTCTTTTTATACTTGGTTACCGCTTGAATGCCCATAATTGCATTGGTAATAAAAACCTCATCCGCTTTCTGAATTTCAAAAGGAGAAATCACCGTCTCTTCAATAGTAAAGTCTTTATTTTTGGTTAAAATATCTATCACTTTACTTCTTACAATACCCTTTATACAACCTTCGGTTAAAGCAGGTGTTTTAACCACATTATCCTTAACAATAAAGATATTTGCATTGGCAACTTCTACAACACCTTTGCGTTCATTAACCAAAATACAGTTGTCTAAATCGTTTTCACTAGCATAAATACTTGCCAGTGTATTTAGCATTCTATTATTTGTCTTTATAGTAGACAACAAACCAGAATAGTTGTAAAAATCTTTAAAGACATCTATTTCGTAAGTTTCTTTGGTTTGATAGTTACTTTCTGAAGCTTCAATTAGATAATTAATAGAATTTGTTTTTGGGGTATACAAACCACCGTCTTTTCTAAAAACATTTAAGCGCACTCGAAAACTAGTACCCTCTTCTAAAACAGCTACTGTTTTTAAAATTTCCTTTTCTAAGAATTCTAATGTAAACTCCATCGGAATTTTCATTCGCAGCATTCTCATAGAAGCCATTAATCTAAAATAATGATCTTCCCAAAAAACTACTTTTTTATTGACTACTTTAATGGTTTCAAAAATGCCGTCTCCGTATTTAAACCCCCTATTATCTGTAGTTAATTTTACATTTTCTTTGAGTACTAATTCGCCGTTAAAATTAATCATTACTTTATTTTTAAGAATTACAAAATTACTACAATTACTTAGATTTTAAGCTATTAATGCCCCACTAAAGAGAGCACATCGCTATGTTACTAGAAACAAGAACAAAGACACAATTCTAACTACTTGATACCGTGTGAATTTTCGATTTTAATAGCTATAAACGCATTGAAAAAAGCAAGAATTCTCTTTTAGGTGAAGAGCTTAAGATATAATGATCATACAGCAACAAGCTTTTACTGGGCAACCATAACTTTAAACATAAAAAAAACCAGCAACTCTGCTGGTTTTTAATATTATTTCCAATGCCTCTTATGCACCAATTGTGTGTCTTAATTCTTCTATTTGATTCTCCCAAAGCTGTTTAGATTCCTCTACTTCATCTTCATCATCTGCAAAGTCTGTAACAATTAAAGAAACATCTTTTGTTAAAGCATCTACTTCAATTCTAATTTCAAAAAAGCTATCATCACCTTCACTTTCTAACCATTTCCAACGAATTCTTTCGTTCGCTTTTTTTGTTACTAATTCTGCTAACTCTTCACTGTCTTCCCATACAAAACTAAATATTTTACCTCTAGAGTTTACCTTGTCTGCGAACCACTCTTGTAAATTAGATGGCGAAGAAATATATTGATACAGCATGTTTGGAGATGCATGAATAGGGATTTCTAATTCAAATTGTATTTTTTCCATTATTAATTTTGTTAAGCGAGCAATATAGCTATTAATTCTATGTAAAAAAAATTAAAAACACATGTTGCCAGTCTCTAAAAAGTAATTATATTTGCACTCGCAAAAACAATGGCGAGGTAGCTCAGTTGGTTAGAGCGCAGGATTCATAACCCTGAGGTCACGGGTTCAAATCCCGTTCTCGCTACAAAATTTAATCAATTACAAAACAACAGTTTAGTTCATTCTAAACTGTTTTTTTTATGCCTCATATTCAGAATTGAAGTACCTTTCACTTCATAATGAACACAATTTAGAACACGTAAAATTTTTCTACCTACTGATGATTAAATAAGCGCTAATACAGACGTGTATATTATAATAAGTTGCGAGTCGCTTTCAAATAAATATTGGCATAGATACAAGTTTAATCTATTGGGCTATTTATAAGTAACTTATAATACTAGTCACTTTAAAGAAGAGAAAAAATATAGATATTGAATATTCAATATTGAATAATAAGAGAAAATTTTCTTGTTACAGGAATTGCAATTCTTTTATATAGATTTAAAAGCGCCACAATTAAAGATGATAATATTGGCAAATATAAATATAATTCAATTGGAGGAGCAGTACTATTAATATTAGTAGCGATATCTCTTATATTAAATGAAATAGAGAAAATAATTTAATACAAGAAGTATAGCCCCGCTACTACAAGTTTCTAACGAATAGTATACCAAATACCTCACCCTAAAAAATATCGAAAAACCTAAACCAAAGATTTTTTCAAAGCCTCTAACTCTACTCCTAACCCGTTAAACATATGTATAATGCTGCTCAACTTTAACTCGTGCTCTTCATATTCTTGTGTGTTAATGCTACAGGTAAACTTCCATAATTCTAGAATTTCAGTAACAGGTACTTCATAAGCCTGGTAACTTGAGTTGTCTGGCTTCAATAAAAAAGATTGCTTCTCTTCTATTAAATTATCCAATCTCTTGTACGTCATTCCATCATCTTTTGTTACTACAATATAAGAGTACCCGCTTTTTGCATTTTTAATATCCTCTACAAATTCTGCAACTACATAAGAACCATCTTTCATTGGCAGCATGGAATCTCCTTTTATGGGAAAAGCCCTGTGTTTTCCGGTAGGTAAAAAAGGGAGCTTTATTTTTTCTAATTGTTCTATGTATTCTGGGTCGTCATATCCTAACAAATAACCTGCAGAAGCTTTTGCAGGAATAATTTCAATTAAATTCTCATTGTCATGATCTACCGTGATGGGAAACAACACTCTTTTATTTCCTACTTCAATAAAGGAAACATCTTTTGCTTTTGTCAAATCGTTTTTGATGATGATGTCAATTGGAATTCTAAAATATTCAGAAAAACAGATTAAAAATTCGATGGTTGGTGAAGACCTATTCTCTTCGTAAGAACTTATCCTTGATCTTGTTACAGATAATTCTTCTGCCAAAGACTCTTGCGTCAGCTTCTTTAACCCTCTTAAATGTTTAATGTTTTTTGATAAATTATTCATAATGCTACAATATTGAGCAACAAATGTACGAATTTGTAGCTAGTTTTGTGCTATGGAAAAGAATATTTTACATCTCGATTTAGATACTTTTTTTGTCTCTTGTGAGCGATTGATTGACAGTAGGTTACAGAAAAAACCTTTGTTAGTTGGTGGCACCGGAGACAGAGGTGTTGTGGCAGCTTGTAGTTATGAAACAAGAAGGTTTGGCGTGCATTCTGGCATGTCTATGAAAATTGCCAAAAGATTGTGTCCCGAAGCAATTACCATTAGAGGAGATACGGGTACGTACTCTAAGTATTCAAATTTAGTGACAGAAATTATCAAAGAGAAAGTGCCTATTTTCGAAAAAGCAAGTATTGACGAATTCTATGCAGATCTTACGGGAATGGATGCTTTTTTTGGAAGCTATAAATATGCTTCTGAATTGCGTCAGAAAATTATAAAGGAAACAGGTTTGCCTATTTCCTTCGGAATGTCACAAAATAAAATAGTCTCTAAAGTTGCTACAGGCGAAGCAAAACCAAACAATCAACTGTTGATTAACGTTGGTTTTGAAAAGGACTTTTTAGCGCCTTTATCTATCCGAAAAATACCTTCCGTAGGAAATAAGACGTATCAAACATTACGGAATCTTGGGGTAGATAAGGTAAAAGTAATTCAAGAAATGCCTTTAGAAATGATGATAAGTGTTTTAGGCGCCAACGGAAAAACCATTTGGAAACGTGCAAATGGTATTGACAATCCACCAATTATTGCTTTTCATGAGCGCAAATCTTTATCCACAGAAAGAACCTACAACAAAGACACTATCGATATGGTGAAACTAAAAGCAACCCTATTTGCAATGGCAGAAAACTTGGCATATCAATTAAGAAAAGGGAACAAATTAACGGGAGTTTTAAGTGTAAAAATTCGGTATTCAGATTTCAACACCTACAGCAAACAAATAAAGATTCCATATACAAGTGCAGATCATATTATTATTCCTGCAGTTTTAGAATTATTTAAAAAACTGTATCAAAGACGTTTACTCATTCGATTGGTGGGTGTAAAAGTATCTGATATTGTGAGTGGTAATTATCAAATTAATCTTTTTGATGATACAGAACAGCTACTAGATTTGTACAATGCCATGGATACGGTTCGGAGTAAATATGGCGAGCAGAGTATTATGAGAGCATCTGCTATGGGCGCAAAATCCATCGGTAGATTTAGCAATCCGTTTAACGGCGAACCTCCTTTGGTTTTAGCCCATAGAAAGCAATAGTGCATGTATATAAATTGTCATTCTTATTACTCCTTGCGCTACGGAACCTTTTCTGAAGTAGCACTGTTGCAACTTGCCATAGACAACAATGAAGCCTGTATTGCACTCACAGACATCAACAATACTTCTGCCTGTATGAGTTTTGTACAACAGGCTAAAAAACGGAATATCAAACCTATTATTGGCGTCGATTTTAGAAATGGCAATACTCAACAGTTTGTGGCACTTGCAAAAAACAATCATGGTTTTGAAAACATCAATCGGTATTTATCTTCTTTTTTAGAATCGAAAACAGCCCTTCCAGAAAAACCAAAACCTTTAGAAGATGTTTATATCGTCTATCCTTTTGAAAAAGCTTTAGAACTGAACCTTACATCTTTTGCTGAAAATGAATTTATAGGAGTTTCAGTTATAGAAATAAATAAGCTCCGGTTTTCCTACTTAAAAAAGTATGAAGATAAGTTGGTGATACAGCAACAAGTAACCATTCGAAATAAAAAAGACTTTAATGCACACCGACTTTTGCGTGCCATAGACAACAATACCTTATTAAGTAAACTACCCACAACAGAAGAGTGTTTAGAGACAGACGTAATGCATACTGCAGAGGCATTACAGGAGTTTTTTAAAGAGTTTCCATCTATTGTTGCCAACACAAAAAAGCTTTTGCAACAGTGTACTATTAACTTCGAATTTGATGCTGCCCGCGAAAACCAAAATTTACAAGTGTACTGCCATAGTTTTGACGAAGATTGTAAACTGCTGTTGCAACTCTGCAATGACAAGCTTCACCAGCGCTATCCAACTCCCACTAAAAAGGTACATGCACGACTTCAGAAAGAATTAAAAGTAATTATAGAATTGAAGTTTGTTTCGTTTTTTTTGATCAATTATGACATTATCAACTATTCGAAGAAAAATAATTTTTTTCATGTAGGTAGAGGAAGCGGTGCCAACAGTATTGTGGCCTATATTATTGGCATTACAGATGTAGATCCTGTTGAATTAGATTTGTATTTCGAGCGATTTATCAATCCGTTTAGAGCTTCTCCGCCAGATTTTGATATCGATTTTTCTTGGAAAGATAGAAATACAGTAACACAATATATTTTTGATCGTTTTGATAATGTGGCCTTATTAGCTACTTACAATACCTTTAAATACAGAGCTGTTGTTCGAGAATTAGGAAAAGTATTTGGGCTGCCAAAAGAAGAAATTGATAAACTAAGCAAAGGCACTGCCGAGAACAAATTAGATGACATTTCTAAACTGGTTTTAAAATACGGAAAATTAATCGAGGGTTTCCCTAATTATGTGAGTGTACATTCTGCAGGAGTTTTAATTTTAGACAAACCCATTCATTATTATTCGGCCACTAGCTTACCTCCAAAAGGATTTCCTACCGTTCAGTTTGATATGAATATTGCAGATGATGTGGGTGTTTTTAAATTCGATATTTTAGGACAACGCGGTTTGGCAAAAATTAAAGATGCACTACAAATTATCAAGGAGAATTATCCGGATGCACCAAAAATTGATATTACCGATATTGAGCGTTTTAAGAAAGATAAAAAAATTAATAATTTATTAAAAACGGGTGGTGCAGTGGGTGCCTATTATGTAGAATCTCCTGCTATGCGTGGATTGATGCAAAAACTGCAAACACAAGATTATTTAGGTTTGGTGGCTGCAAGTTCTATTATTAGACCTGGTGTTTCTGGCTCTGGCATGAAAGAAGAGTTTATAAAAAGACATCGGTTTCCTGAAAAAAGAAAAGAAGCGCATCCTATTTTGTTAGAAATTATGCCCGAAACCTATGGCATAATGGTATATCAAGAAGATGTGATGAAGGTTGCCAATAAATTTGCCAATTTAACACTGGGTGAAGCCGATGTTTTGCGCAGAGGAATGAGTGGTAAATACCGCTCTGTAGAAGAATTTAAAGCTGTTGAGGATAAATTTGTTTCTAATTGTAGAAAAAAAGGACACAAAGATGCTTTGATTTTTGAAGTATGGAACCAGATTAAAAGTTTTGCTGGTTATGCGTTTGCAAAAGGGCATTCAGCTTCCTATGCAGTAGAAAGTTACCAAAGTCTATTTTTAAAATGCTACTATCCTATTGAGTTTATGACAGCTGTTTTAAACAATGGTGGTGGTTTTTATTCCTCTGAACATTATATTCATGAAGCTAAAATGTGTGGCGCAATTATAGAACTACCTTGTATTAACCACAGCGATCATGCAAATAGGGTAAAAGGAAAAACGATTTATTTGGGTTTTGGATATCTTAAAAATATAGAACAATTAACCATGCAGCGTATTTTAACGGAGCGCCAATTGTTTGGAGATTATATTTCTTTGGACAATTTCATGGATCGTATTGCCATCTCCATAGAACAAATAACAGTGTTAATTCGCATCAATGCTTTTCGGTTTACAAAAGTTCCTAAAACAGCACTGCTTTGGCAAGCTACTTTTAAGCTAAATGCAACAAAAAAAAAGCAACTACAAGAACAAGTAAAATTATTTCATTCGCAACATCAACATTTTGAAATACCTGTATTAAATACCCATTGGCTAGAAAATGTATATGATGAAATAGAACTGCTCGGGTTTACAGTTCATGATTATTTCTCGCTGGTTACAGAACCTTTTTGTCCGCACATAAAAGCGAAGGAAATGGCACAATTTACAAATCAGCATGTACTTTTATACGGCCAATTAGTCACAACACGCTTTAACAAAACGGCGCAAGGAAAACTCATGCGGTTAAGTACCTTTATTGATAAAGACGGTAATTATTTTGATGCAGTACATTTTACAGATGTCGTAAGTCTATATCCCATAAATGGTATGGGAGTTTATGCCTGTTATGGTAAAATTACCAATCGTTTTGATTTTTGTAGTATGAGTGTCATAAAGTCTAAAAAAATGAGCATTGCTAAAGATCCTCGATTTTGATTGAAAAAGCAGTACACATACCTTCTGCAAATCGTACCCTTCTTTAAATAGCAAAAACTCCTATTTCCTCTCTAATTATTCCATCCAAAAGATAAAAAAACATGGTTTGTAGAAGCTAACTGTTTCAGTATGAAAGCCATTAAAAAAATGCTATTTTTTCTAATGAAAATCCTTGCAGATGTTAAAAAACATTCTATATTTGCACCTCTTTACCACGCGAAAGTAGCTCAGTTGGTAGAGCGTCAGCCTTCCAAGCTGAATGTCGCCAGTTCGAACCTGGTCTTTCGCTCAAAAAACCTTATTAGAAATAATAAGGTTTTTTTAATACTTTATTTTTAGTGAATACAACAGTCAATTCACTATTCAAGTCGACCTCTTTTTTAATTATAACGACTTTAATTTATCTCCAAATAATAACAACAATACAATAGGCACTGCCAATAAAATTACCATAAATGTGTTTGTAGAAAATAAAGAAGGATTTAATAACAACGTAATTGCAAAGCCACCAATTGCACCACCTAAATGTGCCGAATGACCTACATTACCTATTTGCTTTTTCATACCATAAATAGAGTATAATAAATACCCCACTCCAAAAATATAACCAGGAATTGGTATTGGAATAAAAAACAAATACAAACTCATATCTGGGTATAATAGTATCGAAGAGTATACAATACCCGAAACGGCACCAGAGGCACCAACGGCACTGTAGTAAGACTCGCTTTTATGAAACTTAAGAGAATATAAACTACCTGCCAATAAACTTAAAAAGTAAATAATTAGAAAACTCGTAGCCCCTAACATGCCAGCAACAATACCTCCAAATAAATACAAGGCATACATATTAAACCCTAAATGTGCCCAATCTACGTGTAAAAAACCTGAAGTAAGCATTCTTATTTTTTCACCAGATAAAACTTTACCTACTTGAAATTTAAATTTATCTAAAAAAGCAGCATCACTAAAGCCTTTTATAGAGACCAAAACATTAGCTATTATAATTAATAATACGGCAGTATTTATATTTTCCATCATACCACAAACATAATAAAAAGGGATTACTAAAATCTCTTTTCGTTTTAAATTTATGTACGATATTTGCAGAACTAAAATACGCATATGCAGTTTATTATTTTTGCGATTACCTATCCCATTATTTGGATGCTCTCTAGACTTCCTATGAGAGTTTTATATGTCTTATCAGATTTTTATTACTTCTTAATTTACTATGTTTTCGGATATCGAAAGCAAGTAGTTTTAGATAATTTAAAACTTGCTTTCCCAGAAAGGCCTGAAAAAGAGCTCTTCCTAATAAGAAAAAAGTTCTTTAAACACCTCATGGATTTGATGGTAGAAAGCATAAAATCTTTTTCTATTTCTGAGAAAGAAATTTTGAAAAGATATACATATACCAATCCAGAATTGGTAAATAAGTATGCAGCAGAAGGAAGAAGTATTGCTTTGATGGGTGCACATCAATCAAATTGGGAATGGTCTATAAGTTTACCTAAAGTTTTAAATATTGATATTTATGGGGCTTATACAAAACTGAATAATACATATTATGAAAAAGCAGTTCGAGATTCTAGACAGCAATTTGGGGTGATTGGTTATAAAACTTCCGAAATGGTCAGAGGAATGCAAAAACGTTTTTCAGAAAAAAAACAAGGCTTGTACTTATTATTAAGTGATCAATCTCCACAGCCTCATAAAACGTACTATTGGCGAGAATTTTTTAATATTAAAGTACCTGTTCACACAGGTGCAGAAATGCTGTCTAAAAGATTTGATTTGGTTGTAATTAATTATGTGACTAAAAAAGTAAAAAGAGGCTATTATACAACCGAATTTCAGTTAATTACAGAGACTCCAAAAGATTTTAAAAACTACCAAATCACAGATCTGTACACAGAGTTAACAGAAAAAAACATTATAGAACAGCCAGCATATTATTTATGGTCTCATAAAAGATTTAAGCACAGAGATAAAGTTCCAACTGAATTTCAATAACTATAGACTAAACCATTCTGCAACTAAACCTTGTTCAATTGATTTTACTGCTTTATGAGTATAATCGTTTTTAATTGAATGGTACTCATAATCTTTAGACCAGCTTTCTATGTTTCTAGACAATTCTTTTAAAGAGGCACACACAAAAGCTACTTCTTTGTTTGTAATTGTAGGATGCACAGATAAACGAACCCAACCTGGCTTATCTGTACTACAACCGTGCAAAATTTCGTCCTTAATTCTATTCGAAGTTTCTTGGTTTACATTCAATAAAAAATGACCGTACGTTCCTGCACAAGAACAGCCACCTCTTGTCTGAATTCCAAATCTGTCATTCAATAACTTTACTACTAAATTAAAATGATACTTTTCAAAATAGAAAGAGAAAATACTTAATCTTACTTTCTGACTTGGTGCCAATATCTTTACACCTTCTAGGTTTTCTAAGGTTTCAAAAATGACTTTATTAACCTCATTTTCCCTGTCTTTAATATTTTCTGTTCCCATTTGCTCTTTCAATTGAATAGAAAGTGCGACTCTAATGGTTTGTAAAAAAGCGGGGGTACCACCATCTTCTCTCGTCTCTACATCATCAAAGTAATCATGTTGTCCCCAAGGATTTGTGTAGCTCACTGTCCCACCACCTGGATTGTCTGGTATGGTATTTTTATATAGTTTTTTATTAAAAATTAAAACACCTGCACTTCCAGGACCTCCTAAAAATTTATGCGGAGAAAAGAAAATTGCATCTAAAGATTCTTCTTTATCTTCTGGGTGCATATTTATGTGCACATAGGGCGCGCAACAAGCAAAATCTACAAAACACAAACCATTATAACTGTGAATTAACTTTGCTACTTTATGGTACGGTGTTTTAATTCCTGTTACATTAGAGCAAGAAGTCATTGAGACAATTTTAATTTTCCGATGTTCGTGTTCTTTAATGCAACTCTCAAAAAGTTCTAAACAGATTAAACCTTCCTCATTACAAGGCACTACAATTACATCTGCGATTGTTTCTAACCAAGAAGTCTGATTTGAATGATGTTCCATATGAGAAATAAAAACAATAGGGCGTATTTCCTCTGGAATATTGGTGTGATTTTTTAAACTTTCTGAAACTTTTAAACCTAAAATCCGTTGAAATTTATTAACAACCCCAGTCATACCAGAACCATAGGTAATTAAAACATCATTTGCATTTGCATTTACATGACGTTTAATTATTTTTCTAGCTTCATGGTATGCCAATGTCATCGCAGCACCAGAAGTAGTCGTTTCTGTATGGGTATTTGCTATAAAAGGCCCAAATTTATGCAGCATTTTACTTTCTATCGGATGGTATAATCGTCCACTAGCGGTCCAGTCTGTATATATTAAATCTTGTTCTCCATAAGGAGATTCAAACTTCTGGTTGATACCAACTATATTTTCTCTAAACTGATTGAAATACTTTTCTAGACTCATTAGTGTTTTCCTTAAAATAACCTAAATTTTCCTCCTATTAATATATTATTTTGGAGAAAATAAAAACTTTGAGATGCAAAATCTGTAGCACTTAAAGACGTTTTAAGATCTGGCATATTAATGTATCCTCCTTTTAAATCTGCCTGAATAAAAAAATGTTTTAAAAATGTAATATTCAAACCAAGCCCAGCAGAGAGTCCGTATCCAGAAATGTGGTAATCGTCATGTCTTTCTTTTCCTAGTAATGTTGTGTCTGTTTTTGGATACAAAACTCCTGCACCAAAACCTTCTGTGATGTTTATTTGAAAACTTTCTGAATCGATACCGAACCAACTACTAATATCATCAAAACGATAAAGTTCTATATTGATATAGTTTAAACCGTCTGTATGTTCTAAACGTAAAAAATCTGCTGTTAACTGTACTTGTTCGCCTGTATAAGTTCCGTCATACTTGGTGTTTCCAATAGCTATATTTCCGTTTATAGCTGTAAATTGGTTATTATCTACCACGTACTTCATGTGATCTACACCAATTGAAATGGTATAGTTTTCTTTAAAGAAATACCCTATTCTTGCGTTTGTTTGTGGTTTTGTTAGGTTTGTAATCCCAAAATACTTGCTAAAAGTAAATTTTGAAGGCGTGTCTTGTGCCGTTACATTTTGTAAGGTGAAATCATAATTATCACCTTGAAAACGAATATTTGAATCTGTATAACTTGCCCAGTTCCATCCCCAATATGCAAAAAATTTTCCTTTATTTACAACTTTCTTTTTTTTAGGAAATTCATTATTTTGCTGTCCCATTAAAGCAGTAGTACTTACAAAAAGTATCGTTAAAATTATAATATGTGCTTTCAAAATGCTACTTAATTTTTAAATAATTGCTTTAATTTCATTGATAAAACGCACTGCCAAATCATCTGCAGCTTGCTGAGATTTTGCTTCTGTATAAATTCTAATAATTGGCTCTGTATTCGATTTTCTTAAATGAATCCATTCGTCTGCAAAATCTATTTTAACACCATCAATGGTATTAACATCTTCTTTTTTATAAGTGGATGCCATTGTTTCTAAAATTTTGTCAACGTTTATTTCTGGGGTTAATTGAATTTTATTTTTGCTCATAAAATAACTAGGATATGAATCTCTTAGTGCTTTACAAGATATTTTCTTATTTGCTAAATGTGATAAAAATAAGGCAACACCCACCAAAGAATCTCTACCGTAGTGAGAAGCAGGATAAATAATTCCTCCATTTCCTTCACCACCAATAACGGTATTGGTTTCTTTCATTTTAAGTACCACATTTACTTCACCAACAGCACTAGCGGTATATATTCCGCCATGTTTCTGTGTAACATCTCTTAAAGCTCTAGAAGAAGACAGGTTAGAGACGGTATTTCCGCCACCTAACTTTTCCAAAACATAATCTGCACAAGCAACCAATGTATATTCTTCGCCAAACATAGAACCATCTTCAGAAACTAAAGCCAATCGGTCTACATCAGGGTCTACAACAATACCAAAATCTGCCTTTTCTTTTACAACGAGGTTAGAAATATCTGTTAAGTGTTCTTTTAAGGGTTCTGGATTATGAGGAAACTCTCCGTTCGGAGTACAATATAATTCTACACATGCTACATTTAACTCCTTCAATAAAGCAGGAATAAAGATGCCTCCTGTAGAGTTTACGCCATCTACAACCACCTTAAAGTTGGCTTTTTTAATTGCCTCTACAGCTACTAATTCTAAATTTAAAACTGCTTGAATGTGTTTTTCCAAATAAGAACTGTCTTTTGTATAGGTTCCTAAATCATCTACAGCTGCGAATTCAAAAGCTTCACTTTCTGCCAATTCAAGAATTTTTTCTCCTTCTGCACCGTTTAAGAATTCTCCTTTTTCATTTAATAATTTTAGAGCGTTCCATTGTTTCGGATTGTGGGATGCTGTTAGAATAATTCCCCCATCTGCATTTTCTAAAGGCACAGCAACTTCTACCGTTGGTGTTGTTGATAAACCTAAATCAATTACGTCAATTCCTAAACCAACTAAGGTATTTGCAACCAAACTAGAAATCATTTTTCCAGAAATACGTGCATCTCTACCAATTACTACTTTTATATTTTTCTTATCAGAATTTCTAGCAATGATAAAGGCACCGTAAGCAGCTGCAAATTTCACAGCGTCTATTGGTGTCAAATTATCGGCAGTTTTACCACCAATAGTTCCTCTAATTCCTGATATTGATTTTATTAATGTCATTCTTATTATTGTCTTATTTAATTTGATTCACAAAGATAATTCTATTAAATGGTTATCTGAAATAATTTAACAAGTAGAAGATTTTTAGTAATTTATGCTGCTTTTAGATGGGTGCGTTAGGTTCCTAAATTTCAAAAGAAACGGCATCTTTTTTATAGCTTTTATAAGTAAAAACCTGGATTAACGGGTGAAAAATTATCCCTACACGCAAAAAAATTAATTTGAAAGACCCGCTATCAAAAGATATAGTAGAAAGCCCGACCTCTAGGTAACGACATACTTCAAAAAGTTTAATCTATTCTTATTCAAAAAATTAGACAAGTAGAGACCTTCGTATTCTTATAACTCAAGTGCGTTGTTCTAAAGAAGTTTAAAACAACAAAAAGCCGATGCAAATTGCATCGGCTTTTAGGTATTTTAAATAGCTACTTTTACTTCAAAGAAATTATTTTTTCTTTTTAGTTCCAGCTTCCATTTTCTCTTTAAGTGCTGCTAAACCACTAATGTCTCCAAGTGTAGTTTTTTCTGCATCTGCAGATTTCTTAACAGCTGTTTTTACATTTCTTTTTTCTTCTTCTTTAAAGATAGAAGTATGAGAAACAACAACTCTTCTGTATTCTTTAGAAAATTCTAATACAATAAATGCTATTGTATCTCCTTTTCCTAATTTAGAACCATCTTCTTTTTCCAAGAATCTTGTTGGTGCAAAACCTTCTACGCCATCAGCAAAAGTTACAACTGCTCCTTTATCATTCTTTTCTTTGATTGTTCCTTCATGTGTAGAACCAATTGCATACGTAGCTTCATGCGCATCCCAAGGGTTATCCTGTGTTTGCTTATGACCTAAGTTTAACTTTCTGTTCTCTACATCTAATTCTAATACTTGAACTTCTAACTTGTCTCCTACAGTTACAAAATCTGATGGATGTTTGATTTTCTTAGTCCAAGATAAATCAGAAATATATACTAAACCGTCTATACCTTCTTCTAATTCTACAAATACACCAAAGTTTGTGTAATTTCTTACAGTACCAGTGTGTGTAGAACCTACAGGGTATTTAGTTGTAATATCTGTCCAAGGATCTGGGTGTAATTGTTTGATACCTAAAGACATTTTACGATCATCTCTATCTAAAGTTAAAACTTGCGCTTCTACTTTATCACCAACTTTTACGAAATCTTGTGCAGAACGTAAGTGCGTAGACCAAGACATTTCAGAAACGTGAATTAACCCTTCTACTCCTTGTTCTACTTCTACGAATGCGCCATAATCTGCAATTACTACCACTTCTCCAGTTACTTTATCTCCCACTTTTAAAGTGTCGTTTAAAGCTTCCCAAGGATGCGCAGATAATTGTTTTAAACCTAATTGAATTCTAGATTTGTTATCATCAAAGTCTAAAATTACAACATTTAATTTTTGATCTAATTCAACAACCTCATTCGGGTGATTGATTCTAGACCAAGATAAATCTGTAATATGTACTAAACCATCAACACCACCTAAATCTACAAACACACCATAAGAAGTAATATTTTTAACAATACCTTCTAAGACTTGTCCTTTTTCTAATTGGCCAATAATTTCTTTTTTCTGTAACTCAATATCCGCTTCAATAAGCGCTTTGTGAGAAACTACAACGTTTTTAAATTCGTGGTTGATTTTCACAACTTTGAATTCCATTGTTTTTTCTACGTATTGATCGTAATCTCTAATTGGCTTCACGTCAATTTGAGATCCTGGTAAGAATGCTTCGATACCGAAAACAT
>JBLHIE010000006.1:0-44354 GCA_047614925.1 Arenicella sp. | reverse complement strand
TTTCACTGATTTGGAAGCTTGTTTTACTGCTTTCCTGGTAGCATCTTCCCAGCTTTTTTCTGAGTTTGCGAGTACTTCAATAACTTTCATAATAGCCATATTATTTTTTTTAAAAAATATTTAAGAACCAAAGGTAACACAATCAATAATTGAATAGTGTAATATTCCAATGTTAAATTAATGTTACGTAAATGTTTGATAATTGTTATAAAATAGCTATATTTGTTAAGTAGACATTAATAAAAAAATAAAAAATATGAAAAATATACTTTTAATCGCAATTTTTTGCATCGCAGCATTAGGATATTCACAAGATACGAAACCTACGTATGAAGTCGAAGGAGATTTAGTGAAGGCTACTTATTACTACGAAAATGGAGCCATAAGTACTCAAGGTTTTTTTAAAGATAAAAAACTAACAGGCAAATGGGCTCGTTTTGATAAAGAAGGAAATAAAACACAAATAGCTTTTTATAAAGAAGGTAAGAAGACCGGAAAGTGGTTTTTATGGAACGAAGGTTCTCTTAAAGAGGTAAGTTACAACAACAATAAAATAGAAAGCGTAAATTTATGGAAGGCAGACTCTAAAGTCGCTGTAAATAAATAGACGCGCTAAAATAAAGTAAGAAAAATCCAAAGTAACATTTACTTTGGATTTTTTTTGTCTTATTTTTTTAGGATGAATTTCTTAGAAATACAAATTACTTCAAACAGCCCTTATAGGATACTTTTTATAAGGTATTCTTTCACGGAGTTTCTGATTGAAATAAAGAACGATTTAGTGCAGCTATAGAATTATAGTTGCTTGGAAATGCCTGTTTTGTTTTCCTAGGATACGCAAATTTGTCTTCTTTAACTAAGTAATTATCTTTGCATATAAATGCTTAAACGACTTGTAAAAAGTAGTTTGAAGACGTTAAAAGAATAAGAATTACAATGGGCTCGTTTTTTGCTGGAGTATAAATTTGTAGATGAATGGATACTCCTTAGTTTTGAACAAAAAAAACGCTTAGAAATTAAACTAAGCGTCTTGTGTATGTCTTGTGGTATTTTATTATTCTACTAATAAAGAAAAAGGAATGTTATAGCTAACACCTACTGGCTTTCCTCTTTGTTTTCCAGGCTTCATTTTAGGTAACAGATTCATTACCTTGATTACCTCGTCTTTAATTTTCGGGTGTGGCGCTCTTGCTTGAATATTTACAATATTACCTTGTCTATCAATCTTAAAGCCAATAAAAACTCTTTTCCTACCTGGAGACAAACCTAATTCATTCGGTAAATCTGCATCAAATTTTCTAGAAAAGTGTTTTTGTACCATTCTACTAAAGCAATCTTTCAATTCTTTTTTAGAACCTTTACATCCAGGAAATATAGGTGCATCTTCAATAATCATAAAGTTTACATCTTCAATAACCTCCTCTGCTTCTTCAATTTCTACGATTTCCTCAACTTCTACAGCTTCGTTTTCATCTGTTTCAGTAGATTCTATGACGGTCTCTTCTACTTCCTTTTCATCTTCTACCACTTCAATCTTTTCAGGTGCTGGTGGTGGTGGTGTTTTAGGTTTCACAGGTTCTACTCTTTCGGTAATAGGAATTTCTTCATCCATCATTGCGTTCATATTCACAACACCTAAACTACCTGTAGTTTTGTCATACGTTTTCTTTTCAATTGCAGCGTAGGTTACAAATAAGGCAAGTACAAGACCAATTTGCATAAATATTTTACTGTAATTTTCTAAATTTGATTTAGGGTTCTTCTTTATTTCCATGGAATAAGAGTTTTTATAGTTCGCTAATTTAACTAAATTATTGTTTTAATTACAAATCTTTTCGTCTTTTAACTTCAATTTTTTTATTAACTTGATTTAAAATAAGTAATGCCAAGAAAACACCAGTAGAATTTGCAATAATATCTAAGTAATCCCCTGTTCTATAGTTTGTTATTTTATCTTGTAAAACTTCAATAATTATGCCAAATAAAATACAACAAATTACAATTAGATGTTTTTTATTTTTTTTATAAAAAACAAGCAACCAAGAACTACTTAATATAAAATAAGCAAAACAATGTTGGAATTTATCTAAGTGCGCAATACCAACATGATACGAAGGCATTTTTACAAGACTTAAATATAGAATACTTAAGGTTACAATAATGGCAATTATATATATATTATCCTTTAATAAGGCTTTCATATGCTGCAGCATCTAATAAAGCATCTATTTGTGATTGGTCTGTAAATTTAATTTTTATCATCCAACCGTTGTTATAAGGATCTGTATTTACCAACTCTGGGTCATCTTCTAAACCATCATTAAATTCAATAACTTCTCCTGTTAAAGGCATAAATAAATCGGAAACTGTTTTAACAGCTTCTACAGAACCAAAAACTTCTCCTTCTTCTATGGTGTCATCTAGCGTATCTACATCTACATAAACAATGTCTCCTAATTCTCCCTGTGCAAAATCTGTAATTCCTACAGTTGCTATATTACCTTCTATTTGAATCCACTCGTGGTCTTTTGTGTACTTTAAGTTTGATGGAATATTCATTCTAATAAATTTATTATGGTTAATTATTTAATTTCCTCCTAAGTTATATATAATATTAAATCCGCCATTTATCGCTTGTCTAGGGAACGTCGTAGAGATTGCATATTTAGATGTTTGATGGTTGTAATAAAATGATGCTGTTAAATTGCTACTTAATCTGTAATCGGCTGTAAATTTAATAGAAAATAATCTTTGTCCACCACTAATTTGGTTATTATCTTCATCTACAGACCTAATTTGTGTTAAATTATCTCTTAAAGAAACATCTGCCCTTAAATTAACGTCTCCTTTTAAGGTTTTTTTCTTGCCTGTAAAATTTGTTTTCATTTTTACGTCTTTAAAAACATACCCCATTCCAAGAATATATTCAGTTCCTTTAATGTCTGTTAAAGTACTGTTGTTAAAATTCATGGTGAGTGTTCTATCACTTTTAACTTCTCCTCTTAAAGAAAAAGAGTTTCTCATTTTCATATCTACTTTAATTAAAGGAGAAAATTCGTCCACTAAGGTAGCTGCAGAAACTAATAATTGGGGTTCATAATTTCCTGCAGAATTATTGGCAGAAAATGCATTGTCACCGTCATATTGTAAATTGTTTGTAAATCCAGAGATCGTATAAGAAGATTTATATCCGTGAGAAACTACAAAGTTGCTAAAATTCTTTTTAAAGAATCCTAACTTCATAAAGCCGGTGTAACGTAAAGTCCAATTAGGAATTGGAATATTTCTAAATAAACCGGTATTTACTTTATCAGGATTGGTGCCAGAATAAGCTGCCATAAATGCGGGTAATAAAACTTGCTGACTATTTGCACCAAAGCCATCAACTGATGCACCTGTTTCTGTAGCGAGCCTGTTTGCTATAATACCCCTATAATCTCTCATTGTTTGAAACAGGGCATCGCTATCTGTAAAGGCGGTAGCTATCATAGCGTGGCTGGTACTAAAGTTTCCTGTTTCAAAGGCTGGTGCGCTAAAATCTAACGCTCCAGTAGCAGAACCGTTCTCTATAACATCTAATTGTTGTGATATATCTCTTGTTTTAATTTGATTTCCACGAACATCTATATCTAGGTCTTTAAAGGGTTTTACAGTAAAGGTATAATCTATTTTATGATACTGTGTTCTGCTGTATGTTTTGTTATAATAATCACTGTTATTGGGGTCTCTTGGACCAACAAGCCATCCATTTTGTAAAGCTTTGTTTCTAATGTCTATTTGGCTTCCAAAGGCAAATGAAGTGGGTGCGCCACCAAGAAATCCAACGGTTTCTGTATACCCTGGTAAAAACTGCCCATTATTTTCAGAATAACTTATTTTACCTTGTTTTACGGCGGTAGCAAAGGTATACAGCCCTTTTAGAACTCTCTTAACAATGGGGGTCTTGTCACCTAAATAGCGTACTCTTCGATTTTCTTTTTTATAGTTGTTTTGTAAGTCATCTAATCTATCCTTTCTTTCAACTTCTATCTTTTTTATGTTTACTGTAACTGCTAAAATTTCAGTTGTAAGTTGCTTTTTTTCTTGTACTATATTTTCTTTTTCTTCTGGAGACAAATTCTCTCTGAAACTTTTATTCAAGGTTACAATAGCCCTTTGCTTAATTGCAACACTTTCTTTGTAAGCTTGTAATGCTTCTTCAAAACGTTTTAGAACCTTTTCTGTTTTTCTTTCTTTTTTCTTTAAATAGAAGGGTTTGTTAAACTTTTTAATTTGTTTTACCATCTTTAAGGTATCAGTAATAAGCTCTTTTTTTGTTTTTGCCCATTTTTCAAAACCTAAACTTTTATAAAATTTCTCAAAGGTAAACGTAGTGTTTAAATTATGGGTGTTTGCATTCTGAATAACATTACCCACTAAGTCTGTATACGGAATTTCAATTCCATCGACGCTAATGGTGCTTTGTGCAGCTGCTTGCCAGTCAAAATCTGCGGTATAGGCGTAATCTGCTTTTATCCAGCTTAAAAAAGGAATTTTATCTATTGGTAATTTATAGGTTCCGTTTAGTTTTTGATGGTAATGGCTGGCTCTTCCAGTATTAAAAAATTCGTCAAATATTTGAATTTCGTCATTAGAACCAAACGTATCATAGATGTAACTATTGGTTGCATTAAAGTTAAATTGAAGCGATTTTGTTAAATCGAAACCAACGGTGTAATCCCAGTCAAATAAAAACCTACGTTGTTTTAATTCTGGCTGATCAGACAATCCTTCTACTAAATTTCTAGACTGTTGTTCTGTGAAGTTTCTGTTAACTCTAGAGTTTACCGCAACGTTAGACGGAATAGGGTTAAAGTTAAAATCTTTAATGAGCTTTAAATACTCATGCTGTAAAAAGCCAATTTTTTGAAAAGGCGCTATTGATTTTGATTGAAAATTATAGCTATAGGTTGCGCCAGCAATTACATTTTCATTGGTGTATTTTTTGATGTTGTAATCTCTGTGAAATTCTTTGTTATGGGCGTAAGAAACAGATACATTTTCAACATTATAGAACTTTGGTTTTTTTGTTGAATTCGGATTTCTGTTCTTTTTTACATTTATAAAACTGATGCTTGTTCTTTTGGTATAATCTCTAGAGAACTCACTATTCGGGTTTTCCGAGATCGCATCTTCTAAAGTTACATCTTGGTATTGTGGATCAAACTTTGGATCTATAAAAGTTTCACCAATACTATAACTCATAGGCAATTGTATGCCCCATTTCTCTGGTGTTAATACTTTTCCTAAGTTAATGGTGGTAGCAATATCATATTGCTTGGTTTCATCTAAGCTTCGTTGGTTTACCCTGTCTTCTACGTTTCCAAAACCTACAGTAGACATGCTTCCTGCTAAAGATACATTGGCAATATCTGCAAAATTGGCATCGGCATTTAGAACCGCAGCCCAACCGCCTTTGTTATCAAACCCAGCAGAGCGAAGCTCATTAAACCAAACTTCTGCGCTTTTATTAGTAGAAGCACTGTTTTTAATCCCCAACATTATCGTTCTTACTTGTGCCAAAGTTGGATTTCCTTTTACACTAATTGTGTAAGGTACCGCTGTGTTTTGTTCTTGAGATTGAAAAATTTCTGAAACAGAAAAGTTCGCACCATTTCTTTCTAATTTTACTTTACCAAAGGTTTCTAAGAAGGCATCTAAATTATTAGCTTCTGGCCAAATATCTATGGCAGAAGTCACACTCGTAGATACCGTAAGCGGAATTTCAATTTGATAAAAATTTTCATTTAAATCTGTCCCTAACCTTATAATTGCAGTAATATCACCGTCATTCAAATTGCTTTCACCAATGTTTTTTTGCAAGTGCGTAAACATTTTTAATTGTTTAAAACGTCTTAAATCTACACTAATGTTTTTGTAGATTGCTCTTACTTCGTCTGGTTTTAATTGGTTTACTTTTAAGGTTACAGATTGTTCGTTTTGCAGTTGTACCCGAGTACTTCCTTGCAAACGTTCTCTTTCAATTCCTGGAGGTTGTATGTAGCTTCCTTCATTTTGCTCTATACTTACCACACCAACTTCAAAGTCATTTAACTCCTCTTGTGTAAGCTCTCTATCTGTATTTGTTGTTGGGTCTAAGGTTCGAATATAACGTCTCCAATCTCCACGGACCAAATCCAATTCACCAAAACGCACTACAACAGGCATTTTAAAATTGGTTAAAAACATTCTTATAAAACGAATGCTATTAAAATCTGAAATACCGTTTACTGGAGTTCCACTTCTTATAGGAACTCTAAATTGATACCATGTTGTTTCTTGTGTACTTCCGTTTTCTAAAGTTACGGATGTTGTTTTTTCGTCTACAATATACCCAACACCTTTTCTTAAATCGGCCTGATTCATAGAGATTTTATACTCAAAGTAACTCTCTACCGTATTCATGGTTTGATCTCTGTTAATGTCTTCTGTGTCTGGGTATGTTGTGGAAGAGGTTGGATACGATTCTGTACTTTGGTTTAAGGTTTGAGAGTTTCCTTGGGTATTGTTATAATCTTTGTACCTGCTTATTAAGGTTGCGTCTGTTGCATCTAAACTTGCTCCTCTAAAAAATTGGAAGTTATCTCCTGCTGGGTCATTTAAGTTTGCAAATTGTCCAATGCCAACAAGGTTTTTTTCTTCCGCATCTTTTAAACCATCAAAACCAAGATCTTGATTTGCACGCGCACCATCTTGCTCATTAAAGGCATAAATAATCGAAGGATTTCTAGGGACATCTCCCCAGATCGTAGCGTTTACGTTGTTACCATCTACTTTTAAACCGTCTTCTGGCAAACCGTTTTCGTACATTTTACGGTTGTCTTTTAAAATATCTTCAGAAATATTACCTAAGTTAATGTATAAATCTCCAATTTGATTTGCAGGGTTTTTCGGGTTTACATCTTGTGGTAAGCCTTCCTCTGTAGTTAAAGAATAATTTTCATACGGATCCATAATCCAAAATTGCATGTATTCTACATTTGCCTGGTCAAAATTATTAGTAGTTAATGGGCGCATAATTCCACCCCACCTTGTTTCCGCATTTGATAAGGTTACTTTATTTCCTTGAATTGTAGCGGTTGGATCATAGTTGTAAGAACCTCTTTCTTGTGGGAAGTAAGCCAAATCTAAAGTTCTTACCAAAGAGTTTTGCGTAATGTCTAGTTGAACGTTTGGAAACAATTCCCTGTAGTTAATTTGTCTTGTTTCTGCCCTAGAAAGTTCTGCTGCATCTACACTTGCAGGTGTATCTCCAGCGCCATAAAATATTTGATCTACTTGATACCAAGCTAGTTTTCCTCTTTTATAATTGTAAGATAAATTATCTGAATTTCCATTAAAACGCTGATTTGAAGGGTTGTTTGGTGTACTCGCTTCATACCAATCTAAGGCAGATAATAAGCTAATAGGTATTTGAGAAGCTTCAAAATCGTCTATGTAAGACGTTGCTGCACCGGTAACATCTATTCCGCTTGGAGAACCGGGTATTAAATAAGCCATATCTCCTCTAATAGATAAATTAGAAGCGGCGTCTGTATCTACAAAAGGCAATTTATTTGCCAATTTTGTAAAAAAGGGAATTTCAGAAGAATAGTCGAAGTTAAAACCTAACATGGTATTGTTTATAGGTTCTGCACCAAAACTAACTTTAGGTGTTAAAGGTCTTTCTTCTATGTTTAAATAGGTTACACCCACCACGAGGTCGTCAGAAAATTTGTGCTCTACATCTACTCCAAAAAATGTTTTTCTTTGCTGATTAAAAACAGCATTATTCTCCGTAGAGACACTAATTGGTACTCCAGAGGCACGCAAACCTGGGTCTATAATTTGAACTCTTCCCAATTGGTAATCTACTACATAATCTACACCTTCTACCAACTGTCTTCCACCAGAAGAAACTCTTACAGAACCTCTAGGCACATTAAATGCTCCAATAGGAATACCGCCAGAACTTTCTGATTTAAAGTATCCTTTTAAAAAGTATTTATCTTTATTTTGAAAGTTGTTCTTAATATTTATTTTGGTATTTAAATACAGTTCTTTAAACAAATAACTAGCATCTGAAGGAGCTGTTAAGGCATCTTCTAAATTGTTTCCAAAGGGTTCTGGTTCTGGGAAAAACACAAAGCCGTTTTCTGAGTTTACCGTAATTCCTTCTAAATAATCGAAAAATCCGTCTGGTGTTCTAAACTGACTTTGATCTAGCTGGTCTAATTTAAAAATTTGTAATAATGGGAGGTTCGAAATACCTGTAGTTTGTGCATTTTGTAAAACGTTTGATGGAATTCCTGTTTGATCATCTCTGTATTGAATTTCAAATCGAAAACCTTCTTGCGTTAGAGGGAAAGCACCTAGAGCATAGACGTTTTTCATCATTAAACGCCATGTTGGGAAAGACTCATCTTCACCTGTAGTAAGATTTGGTCTTTTGGTTTGTAAAATTTCTGAACGCAGTAGTTTTACTGCTAAATTATTTGGTGCTTGAATTCCTTCATTTGAAAATTCACCAACTTTAAAAGAGTTTTTAGAACTTCCGTTTACATTACCAGCCACAGTATATTCGTATGCAACTGCTAAAACTTCTCCATCATTTAACCTTCTATTCAAAGAGATAAACCCCAGTTGGTCATTTAAGCGATATTCATTTACATTTAATTTTCTAGCATTTTCTAAAACAGAATAATTTGTTCCGTTTTGCATATTGTAAGGTAGTAAAGAACTGTCTACTGAAGAAACATCTCTAATGCCACCATTTGGAATAACTTCTGTTCCAATTCTATTAGCGCCATTAAACGGTAAGTTTTTTCCAGAGATTTTTGCTTGAGTAATAGCGCTATTTAAAACTGTGCCATTTTCATCAACCAAAACATTCGGTACAGATTCTCCAATATCTGCAAAGGCCACAATACTTCTAAAATCTTCTGTACTTGCATTTCTATTGGTAATCCAAACTTCTACTCTAGTAATATTTATAGGACTATTTATAAGTGGATAATTTTTTAGTGAATTTGCGTAATTATCAATAAAATACTGAGACAAGAAAAAGTGTCTGTCATTGTCATAATCTGTAGCTCTTAACTCAAATTGTTGAATAGAAGCACCACCTTCTGCAACCACAGTTTTACTTTCAGAATTTTGTTGTGAGAAAACAGCGGTAATGTTTGTATTCCCAAACTGTAACTTTGTTTTTACACCAAATAAACTTTGCGCGCCATTAATTAAAGAATTTTTAATAGGCATAGAAATATTACCAGCTTCGATTCCTTGTATAATTCCGTCTTCAGAAAACCCTCCACCATTTTTATAAGCATCAATTTTTTTGCTAGCATCGCTTGCTTTACTTCTTATATTGGATAGTTTATTCTTGTTTTTGTCACCCAATATTTCAGCTGCTGATGGTGGTATAAATTGAATTTTTACCAAATTCTGAAAATCGAAAGATGCTTGTGTGTCGTAATTGAAAGTAGCCTCTATACGAGAACCAACTTTTGCACGAACACTTGCATTTATTTGCTGATCAAAATCAAAGGTAAGATTGCTTCTGTTTTCTTCTGAAATTTGCGGATTGTCTGTATTTTGATAAATAAAACCAAGCTTTAAGTTTAAATTACCGGTTGGTGTTACTTTTACTTCAGTACCACCAAAAATAGTTTCAAAAAACTTATTATTCACATAATAGTTTGGTAGTAAGTCTTTTTGAGCTTCTTCAGCGCCTTTTTTCTTGCTATTTGTTGCACTTACTTTGGTCTTAAAGTATTGCAACATGTCCCTTTTTAAGCGGTACTTTTGGTATTCTTTTGGAGATAAATAAATAGGAGTTCTTGTAGCATAATTTCCAATTTTTTCAACAATAACGTAGGTATTCAGTAGCTTATCAAAAATAACTTCTTTTTCAGCTAAATCATCTAAATACAAACCTCCTTTTTGAGTACTTTTAAAGTCATACCGCAAATCTATAGCAGGTGTTGTAGCGGTAGTAGTATCTTTTTCTGTGTTATTTTGAGCGTGCGTAGCGAAACCTACTTTGAAAGTAATTGTAAGGAATAAAAAAAATCTTTTAAAAAAAGTACTCAATTGATTATAAGTTTTTTAGAGCTAATTTTATAATTTGTTCAACAGTAGCATCTCCATTTTCCTTTACAATAGCAGTAACTAATTTTTCTGATTGCTTTCTTTGAAAACCTAAGACTTCTAAAGCAGATAACGCTTCATCTTTATTTGTATTGTTTGCACCTGTAGAAATTGCATCAATATCAAACGTCTTTAAGATTTTATCTTTTAAGTCTACAATAACTCTTTGCGCAGTTTTTACGCCAATCCCTTTTACAGATTGAATAACAGCAACGTTTTCTGAGGCAATGGCTTGCTGAATTTCTTCTGAAGTCATAGAAGAAAGCATTGTTCTTGCAATACTTGGGCCAACGCCAGAAACAGAAATTAAGAATTTAAAAATTGCTCTTTCTGTTTTATTGATAAACCCAAAAAGCGTGTGCGCATCTTCCCTTACAGAAAGATGCGTATATAAAGTCACGTTTTCATCTGCAGGTAAAGCTGCATACGTATTTAAAGAAATATGCAGTAAATAACCAACGCCGTTACAGTCTACCACAACCTCTGTTGGGTTTTTCTCTACCAATCTTCCTCTAATTTGTGTGATCATAAAAATCTTTTCAGGCTTCTAAAGTAATACTTTTTATTTGTTGTTCCTTTTTTCTTTTAGCTGCGCATCTACAACTGCTAGCGCAGCCATGTTTACCATTTCGTCTACACTTGCCCCTAGTTGTAAAATATGTACTGGTTTGTTAAAACCTAGAATTACAGGCCCAATAGATTCTGCACCTTCTACTTGTTTTAACAACTTATAGGTAATGTTTGCAGATTCTAGATTAGGGAAAATTAAAACATTTACTTTTTTACCATTTAATTTAGAAAAAGGAAACTCTTTTGCGAGCATTTCCGGATTTAAGGCGAAGTCTGCCTGTATTTCTCCGTCTATAACCGTGTCTGGAAAATGACGATGAATATAGGAAACTGTTTCTCTAATTTTTTTAGAAGTTGCCGAACTTGAAGAGCCAAAATTAGAATAAGAGAGCATGGCAATATTTGGTTTCATACCAAACATATTTACAAACTTACCCGTCATTTGCACAATTTTAGCCAATTCCTTAGCTGTAGGGTTCTCATTGATAGTAGTATCTGCTAAAAATAAAGGCCCTTGTTTTGTTAACATTAGATTACACGCTGCGATTCTAGTAACATCTTTGTCTCTTTCAATTAATTCTAACATTGGTTTTACAACCGTTGGATAAGGTCTAGAATATCCGGTAATTAAGGCATCTGCCTCGCCTTCATTCACCATCATTGCAGCAAAATAATTACGCTCTCGCATTAGTTTTTTTGCTTCAGAGAATGTTCTACCTTTTCTTTGGCGTGTTTTCCAATATGCTTCTCCAAATTTATTTATTCTTTCTTTTTCTTCGTCTGTTTTTGGATCTATAATAGTAACATCATCTGTAAACCCAATTTCTTCTTTGAGTTCTAGAATAACATCTTTTCTACCCAATAAAATTACGATGGCTAATTTTTCTTCATGCACTCTTTGTGCAGCTTTTAAAACATCTAGATGATCTGCTTCTGCAAAAACAACACGTTTTGGATTTCTTTTTGCTCTGTTGTGTAAAAGTCTAATTTCCTTACTACCAGAACCAGAACGCTCCATTAATTCTTCTTTGTATTTTTCCCAATCTGTAATTGGTTCTAAAGCAACGCCAGACTCCATTGCAGCTTTTGCAATTGCTGGTGGAATTTCATAAATTAACCTTGGGTCAAATGGTTTTGGAATAATATATTCTCTTCCGTAAGTTAAACTTACTTCGTCATACACAATATTTACTTGCTCTGGTACCGATTTTTTTGCCAAATCTGCCAAAGCATGTACGGCCGCCATTTTCATTTCCTCATTAATTTTTGTAGCCCTAACATCTAAAGCTCCTCGAAAAATAAACGGAAAACCAAGTACATTATTTACTTGATTAGGATGGTCTGACCTTCCTGTAGCCATAATAATATCATCTCGAGTAGCTACTGCAATGTCATATTCTATTTCTGGTTCTGGGTTTGCCATTGCAAAAACAATTGGGTCATTTGCCATGGTTAAAAGCATTGCTGGTGTTACTACGTTTCCGGTGGATAAACCTATAAAAACGTCAGCATTTTGCATTGCCTCTTCTAATGTTTGTAAGTCTCTATCGGTTGCAAATTCTGCTTTTTGTGAAGTAAGGGTTTCTCTATCTTTTCTGATGACTCCTTTGCTATCACACATGACAACATTTTCTCTTTGCACCCCTAATTTTAGGTATAAACGGGTACAAGAAATTGCTGCTGCACCCGCACCATTTATTACAATTTGTACTTTACTTATGTCTTTTTTTGTAATGTCGATGGCATTTTTTAGAGCGGCTGCAGAAATAATAGCAGTTCCGTGTTGGTCATCGTGCATTACAGGAATATCTAATTCTTCCTTTAAACGTCTTTCTATTTCAAAAGCTTCAGGAGCTTTAATGTCTTCTAAGTTAATTCCGCCAAAAGTAGGTGCAATTGCTTTTACTGTTTGTATAAAAAGCTCTACATCTGTTGCATCTACTTCAATATCAAAAACATCAATATCTGCAAATATTTTAAAAAGCAGTCCTTTTCCTTCCATCACCGGTTTAGAGGCTTCAGGACCTATATTTCCCAAGCCTAAAACGGCAGTTCCGTTAGAAATTACAGCAACTAAATTACCTTTAGCAGTATACTTATAAACGTTGTTTTTATCTTTTGCAATTTCTAAACATGGCTCAGCAACTCCTGGCGAATATGCCAATGCTAAATCGTGTTGAGTTGCATATTTTTTGGTAGGAACTACTGCAATTTTTCCCGGTTTTGGCTTTGCATGGTATAAAAGGGCTTCGTGTCTTTTTCTAGAATTGCTCATAATTGAATAATAGTTTTTGTGATGTAAATATAAGTTAACTTTTTGATTGCGTATGCCATGTTTTTCAATTTAAAAAGCACCGAAATATAAAGATTTCGGTGCTTAATTATTTTTTAATTTACTTAGATTTAATAAAATAATAAAATAAAAAATTGAAACAATAAGATTCGTAATACAATCGCAATTGCATTTACAAGAACACCTACTCTTACCATTTGATATACCTTTATATGGCCACTTGCAAAAACAATTGTGTTTTGTGGTATTGCCATTGGAAGGATAAAAACGCAACTACTTGCCATGGTAACAGGTATTAAAAGATACAGAACAGAAAAGTTCATACCAATTGCAATCCCAGCAGCAACAGCGACTAACACAGCTATTAGCCCAATATTACGCATCAACTCTGTCATCAACAACATTAAAACAGTAAGTGTTACCGCTGTTCATAAAATATTTAGATTTGCTTCTTTTTAAGACACACAATAGTAAAGTTAACCCTTTTATTTCTACCAATTTTAAGATATTTAACGAGGCACCAACAGCACTATTTTGAGTTGCAGGTGCCATTTTAAATGGGATGATAGCCTTCTGAAAATAATCTTGAAAATATTTTTATCACTTTGTAAAAGAGAAAAGAAAATAGAATAATTTAGTGCTACTAAATTATAGCTATGGTCTCTTCTAATGAATAAATACATTGTTGTCAATCAACCAGAAAAATGGAATTTTTCAATTGAAAATATTACGGTAATTTCTTCTCAAGAATACCTTACAAATCCTAAGTTTTCGCTTATAAAAAAAGCAAGAGTTTTTAATTTATGCAAAGATTACACGTACCAAACAAAAGGGTATTATGTTTCTCTTTTAGCCGAAGCCAGAGGGCATTTGGCAATTCCTACAATTAAAAACTTGGTGGATTTAAAAGATTTAAAATTGGTAAAATTCATTTCTGATGATTTTGATGCGGTAATGCAGCAAAGCTTAAAAAACATTAAAACAAGAGAATATGTTTTAAGCATTTATTTCGGTCAAAATGTAGCGCAGAAATACAAAGAATTAAGTGGTCTTTTTTACAAGCATTTTCAAGTTCCTTTTTTACGTGTTCAATTTTCATTTCATACTAAATGGAACATAGAGAGTATCACGGCAATTTCAGAGGCACAAATACCAAAAGAGCACCGAGACTGTGTGTATGAATTTGCAAATCAATATTTTTCTAAAAAGAGATATGATACTCCTAAATTAATAAAATCTGATTTTGACTTAGCTATTTTAGTAAACCCGAATGATCCGGCACCGCCAAGCAATACAAAGGCTCTAAAAAAGTTTATTGAGGTTGCAGAAAAAATGAATATTTATGCAGAAATTGTTACTCCGAAAGACTTAAGTAGACTTACTTCTTTTGATGCCTTGTTTATTCGTCAGAGTACAGAAGTAAATAATGAAGCGTACGCTTTTGCTAGAAAAGCGCAGCAAGAAGACATTGCCATTATAGATTACCCAAATGCCATTCTAAAGTGTTGCAACAAAGTTTTTATGGCAGAAGCTTTAAACAATGCAAACATAGCCACCCCTAAAACCTTAATTGTACACAAAGAAAACAGGGGAACTGTTTTAAAAGAAATTGGCTTGCCCTGTGTTTTAAAAGCACCAGATTCTACTTTTTCTTTTGGAGTAAAAAAAGCATCTACGGCAGAAGAATACACGAAGTTGGTAAATGAAATGCTCAAAGAATCTGAGCTAATCATTGCCCAAGAATTTTGCGCATCTGACTATGATTGGCGCATTGGTATTCTAGATAATGAAGTTTTTTATGCCTGCAAATACTACATGGCAAAAGGGCATTGGCAAATTTACAATTGGAACGCTAAAAAGAAAAATGATCAAGATGGAGACGCAGATTGTTTGGCAATAGACAAAGTGCCAATAAAAGTATTAAATATGGCCTTGAAATCTGCCAAAATAATGGGCAAAGGTTTGTATGGTATTGATATAAAAGTAGTGGGTAACAAACCAATGGTTATCGAAATTAACGACAATCCGAACATCGATTTTGGGGTAGAAGATTTGTATTATGGAGACTTGATTTACTCTAAAATTCTTACCGCATTAAAAACAAGAGTTCAACAAAATGGGTAAAAAATATCATTTATTTGAAGTGTACGGCATTGAGTTAGAGTACATGCTTACCAATGTAACTTCGTTAAAAGTGGCACCAATTGTAGACCAGCTTTTAACACAGAAAAAAGGAGAAATTACAAGTGATATCGACAATGGAGAAATTGCTTGGAGCAATGAATTGGTTGCGCATGTGGTAGAACTAAAAACAAACGGACCTACTAATAATTTAGACGGCTTGTCAGCATTATTTCATAAAAATATTTTAGAAATAAACGCCATTTTAAAACCTTTAAACACGCAATTATTACCAACAGCAGCGCATCCGTTAATGAATCCTGTAACAGATACGTTACTTTGGAAACACAGTTACAGTGAAGTGTATGCGTTGTATCATAAAATTTTCGATTGCAAAGGTCACGGTTGGAGCAATGTGCAAAGTACACATCTTAATTTGCCATTTTTTAATGATGAGGAGTTTGAAAAATTACACGCTGCAGTTAGAGTCATTTTGCCGTTAATTCCTGGTTTGAGCGCAAGTTCTCCGGTATTGGAAAGTAAAAACACCGGTTTTAAAGACACCCGTTTAGCGTATTATAAAAACAATCAAAAAGAGATTCCAGAAATGGCTGGAATGATTATTCCTGAAAATGTTTTTTCTAAGAAAGACTATTACCAAACTATTTTTAATCCGATAAATAAAGCCATAAAACCTTTTGATACTGAAAACATATTAGAACATCATTTTTTAAATTCTAGAGGTGCTATTGCTCGTTTTGATAGAAATGCTATTGAGATACGTTTGGTAGATATTCAAGAGTGCCCGAAAGCAGACATTGCTATTTGTGTGCTGATTATTGAGGTTTTAAAACTATTGGTACATGGAAGTTTAGCCCCAATTACTGAACAAAAAGAATGGACACATACAGCGTTGTTCCCTTTTTTAGACAATGCAATAAAGGAAGGAGAAACAAGTTTGGTTTCTAATTTAGCCTATTTAAAAGTATTCGGAATTTCAGAAAAAGCAACTATAAACACTATTTGGAAGCATCTTTACAAATTAGTAAAACCGAATATACACGTTTCGCACTGCGAAGCTTTGGAATCTATTTTAGAAAAAGGCACACTTGCAACGCGCATTCTAAATGCTCTAAAAGACGATTTTTCTGAGAAAAAAATTAAAGAAGTCTATCAAGAATTAGCTGTTTGTTTAGAGCAAAATCGGCTGTTTAAATAATGAAACTCATTTTGTCTTGCGAGCACGGTGGAAACAAGGTTCCTGCAAAATATCAGTATCTATTTGAACAGCATACACCAGTTTTAAACTCTCACAGGGGCTATGATTTCGGAGCTTTAGATGTTTTTAATGCACTAAAACCATTGTCAAAGGCTTGTTTTTTTAGTGAAGAGAGTCGTCTTTTAATAGAACGCAACAGGTCTTTACATCACAAGAATTTATTTTCTGAATTTTCTAAAGAAGTTCCTTTAAAAGAAAAAGAAGCGCTCATAAAAAGTTATAAAACCTATAGAAATTCAGTAGAAACTGCCATTAGAATATTGGTTGCTAAGAGGGAGTTGGTAGTTCATATTTCTGTACACTCTTTTACGCCAATTTTAAATACCGTAGAAAGAAATTGTGATATTGGTTTGTTGTATGACAGCAGAAACAGACAAGAAAAAGAGTTTTCTCATCTGTTTAAAAAAGAACTTTTAGCACTAAATGATGCGTTAAACGTGCGGTATAATTATCCCTATTTAGGCAAAGCAGACGGTTTTACAAGCCATTTACGAAAACAGTTTCCTGAAAATTATATTGGTATCGAAATAGAAGTAAATCAAAAGTTTTCTAAAGAAAATAAAACAGCTATTTTTTTAAAGGAATTAATTTATAAGGGGCTAAGTAACGCTTTAGGAATGTATGCACGCCGATTTTTATAAAGAGCAAACTTTTGTATTTTGTGAATGGAAGCTTTCACTTGAAATACGAAAATTAGGTACTCATACCATGTATCTTTTTTTGGCATTATTTTTGAAGTAGATTTCTAAATTGAGTAAAAAATAAAGAGTTTATTCAGTTCGCTTTAACAAATCTTAAAGATATTCTTGTAACATAAACTTTATGTTTGCGTCTATTAACAAAAACCTGATATGAAAAAAAGTGTTATTATTTTATTATTGTTTTCTGTATTTGCTATGAATGCACAGGTAAAAGGAACTGTTACAGATAAAGAAGGAGCACCACTTTCTTCTGTAAGCGTTTATCTAAACAATACTTTTACAGGAACTACTACTAATGACAACGGAGATTACAGCCTCACCGTTGAAAAACTAGGGAGCTACACGATTGTTTTTCAAATCATCGGTTTTACTACTTTAAAGAAAGAAGTGAATATTACTTCCTTTCCGTTTGAATTAGCGGTTGTTTTAGAAGAAGAGAACGTACAGTTAAAAGAAATTGTAATTTCAACAAAAGACAATCCTGCAAACCGTATCATAAGAAATGTTATTGCGAATAAAGACAAGAATACAGATAAGTATGCCAATTATACCGCAAAATTTTATTCTAGAGGATTAATTAGAATAAAAGATGCCCCAGAAAAGTTTCTTGGAGTAAGTATTGGAGATCTTGGTGGAGGTCTAGACTCTACAAGAAGCGGAATTGTATATCTGTCTGAAACTTTTTCTAACATTTCTATTCAGAAAAAACCAAAAAAATTCAAGGAAGAAATATCAGCTTCTAAAGTTTCAGGTAAAGACAATGGTGTTAGCTTTAATAGAGCAGAAGAGTCTAATTTAGATTTATATGAAAATAGTCTGGAGGTTTTTAATGGTTTAGTTTCTCCGATTGCTACAAATGCCTTTAGCTATTACAAGTATAAATTGGTGGGTACTTTTTATGATACCAATGGAAGACTGATTAATAAAATAAAATTAATTCCGAAGCGAAAAAACGACCGTGTTTTTGATGGTTATATTTATATTGTAGAAGATGATTGGGCTTTGTACGGAACAAATCTTAGTACAACAGGTGCACAAATAGGCATACCGATTGTAAATTCTTTAGAATTAAAACAAGGGTATCAGTACTCCGCAGAAATAGCTGGTTGGATTTTAACAAATCAAACCATTGGTTTTGATATTTCTTTCTTTGGTATTAAACAAAACGGCACCTTTTCTTACGTATATTCAGATTATAATTTTAAGCCCACTTTTATAGAGAATTATTTTACCAATGAAGTGCTGTCCTTTGAAAAAGATGCGACAAAAAAAGATACTATTTTTTGGAATAAATTAAGACCTGTGCAACTTACAAAGGAAGAGGTTATAGATTATAAAATTAAAGACAGTATTAAGATTGTTCGAAAATCTAAACCCTATTTAGATTCGATCGATAGCAAAGGAAATAGGTTTGGTTGGTTAGACCCAATTAAAGGATATCGTTTTAGAAATTCTTACAAAAACAACTCTTTTTCTTACAATGGGCCGTTGCTAAGAACAGGTTTTAACACCGTACAAGGATTGTATACCTCTGCTGGTTTTAGTTATTTTGAGCAAATAAATAAATATGGAAAATGGTGGAACGCAGGCGTAAATGCCGAGTATGGTTTTTCAGATAAACGGGTAAGACCCACTTTCTTTTTCACTAAAAAGTGGAATAATTTCTCAAGACCAAGGTTAAATATTTCTGGGGGAATTACAACGAGTCAGTTTAACGGTAGGGAACCGATGTTAAAATTGGGGAACACTTTAAGGTCTTTATTTTTTGGTAATAATTATATGAAGATCTATGAAAAGACCTTTACAAAAGTTGCATACTCTGAAGAAATTAAAAATGGTGTTTACTTTTTATCTTCTTTAGAATATGCAAAAAGAACACCACTTTTTAATACTACAAATTACTCTTTCGTAAAAGAAAGTCAAAATGAGTATAACTCTAATAACCCTTTAGACGAGACAGATTTTATAAACGGCGCATTTAAAGAACACAATATTGCGACGCTAAATGTGGGTGCTAGGGTTGTCTTTGGTCAAAAATATGCGACGTATCCTAACGAGAAATCTAATGAGGGCAATAACACCTATCCAACGGTAACTTTAAATTATACAAAAAGATTTGGCGCAAATAATTCAGAATTAAATTCAGATGTATTTATAGCAAATGTTAGACAAGATGTGCGTGCAGGAAATTATGGTAATTTTCAATATCAAATTAGGGCAGGTGCTTTTTTAAAGAAGAAAGAGATTGCTTTTATGGATAATTTACAGGCCAATGGAAATCAGTTACTATTTCCAATAGATGCAGGTTTAAATAGTTTTAACTTATTAGAATATTATAAATTCTACACGAATGATAAATATGCAGAAATGCATTTAGAACATGATTTTAGGGGAGCTATACTAGGTCAGATTCCTTTGATTAATAAATTAAATTTTCATTTGGTAGTAGGTGCAAAAGCACTGTTTATGGCAGGTAATAAACCTTATACAGAATATGCTGTTGGTTTGGCAAATGTAGGTTTTGGTAAATGGCGTTTACTGCGTGTAGAGTACGTGAACTCTCAATACGGTACTATAAAAGAAAATGGTTTTGTGTTTAGAGCCAGTTTGTTTTAACTATTTTTGAAGGATGAAAATCACAACACTTTTCTTTGGTATTACTGCTGATTTAATTGGTGAAATGGAACAAGAGCTGGCATTTGAGAATTCAATTGCTGTGGGTGCCTTTAAATTGATTTTAAAAGAAAAATTTCCGCAGTTAAAAAACATAAACTCTTATGCAATTGCTGTAAATGAAATATATGCACAAGATGCTTTTATTTTAAAGGAAGGGGATGTCGTGGCGATTATTCCCCCTGTTAGTGGAGGGTAAAATTCGGTTTTAATCTTATCGAATGCTTTTTATGAACTTTAAGCAATCTGTTTTAGGTGGCTAAAAAAGACCTCACAGGTTTTAAAAGCCAGTGCGGTCTGATACCTTTAAATTTTAATTTACCTGAACTATTTCTGCAAGTATTTCTTATCCACATAAAAAGTTCCAAAAGGAATTACAGACGCAAGCACAACAATTCCTACTGTTTTCAGATTCCATTTCATTTGTTTCTGAATTACAATTGCCAGTACAATATAGCCCATAAATAAAATACCATGTGGCATTCCAAGCATTTTTACATAGGAAACATCTCCTAGAAAGTACTTAATTGGCACTGCGATGAAAAGCAATAATAAATAGGAGATTCCTTCTAAAAAGCTAATAATTCTAAAGATTTTTTTCATTTAAGTTGTTGGTTCAAAGAGGTACGCAGAGAAAAAAACAGCGCGTCTCAAATAGTTTTTTGTAGGCTTTTACGATTGGTTGTTTTTGAAAATTTTATTTATCAAAACCTGTGTAATTCATGCCTATTCTTTATTCCTACAAAAATACAAATTTGTTTTCCTATTTTTGTTGCACAATGCAGAGAACTTCGATAAAAATAACAGCAGAGAAATTAGATTTGCAAGAATGCTACAATTTTGTAGAAGACGCTTCTTGTGGCGGAATTTCTGCATTTATAGGAACTGTTAGAAATGATACCCAAGGAAAAGAAGTAACCCAATTAGATTTCTCTACGTATAAACCAATGGCTATTAAAGAAATGCAAAAAATTGCAGCATTGGCTTTAGAAAAGTTTGACATTCATAAAATTGCCGTGCACCATGCAGAGGGAATGTTGCAAATTGGAGACATTCCTGTAATAATTACGGTGTCTTCTAAACACAGAAAAGCAGCCTTTGAAGCATGTGAATTTGCAATTGATACTTTAAAAGAAACAGTACCAATCTGGAAAAAAGAACATTTTTCTGATGGTGAAGTTTGGGTGAATGCGCATCCGTAGGTTTTAGTATTCAGTCTCCGTACTTAGTTTATAGTTTTCAGTTTCTTACTGTTGCGGGGTTTCGAAGGCCGTCCTAGTTTTAAGTGCTCGCTTTCGCTAAAGTGAGAAACTCCCACTATTAATTGCCATTGAATACGTAATACTGTTTCTTACTTATTAGTCTGTCTTTTGAATGCTCGTTACATTGCAGTGAAAACTGGATACTACAACTAAAAACGAACTTACTTCGCATACCGATGCTGTAGCCATAAATAAAATTGCAATCCGAATAAAAGTGCGCCTGCCAATAAATGAATTGCTTGCGTACCAATAGGTATTTCTGCATAGTACATTAAAACACCTGTAATTGCTTCTAGTAGTATTAAGATAACAATCCAATTTACAAGTGTATACCCTAGATTTTTAAGTTGATTTATATAGAACATTCCTAAGTTTACTAAAACAATAGCAATGGTAAAAGACCTATGAAAATAGAATTTAAAACTAGGATTCATTAAGCTGTGGTTCTTATTTTCGAAACCATACAACTTTACTTGCTCATCTATAAATTGCCTTACTTGCGTTCCCATAGCAATCTGTATCAATGAAAAAATTACAGAAATAATTAGTAATTTGTTAAAGAGCGAATTGTATCTAAAGAGTGTTTTTCTTGGAGAAACGATAAACTTCAACCACAATAACAGTCCGATAATTACCAAACCAATAACCATGTGTACCGTAATAATTGCGGGTGTTAAATTCGTATCTACTACCGTTTTTCCTAACCAAGCTTCAAACAACATTAAAAAGAAGGCACCAAAAGCTAATAACGGAATTCTTTTATCTATTTTTCTGAGTTTAAAGGCCCCGTAAATAAGAAATAGAAAAACAAAGCCAGCTAGAACAGAAACCAATCGATTGATGTATTCTGTCCACGTGTGGAATTTGTTAAATTTGTTATAATCGTGTTTTGTATAGGTAGACCAGTTTTTTTGGTTGAATTCTGTGGCCGTTTTTAAATCATGTTCGGCAACAAATAAAACTTCGTCTTTTATAATTATAAAACCTTCGTTAAAGACGGTATTTGGTTTCCAAGTAATTTGTTCTTCAGAAGTGGGCGGAATGTAATAACCAAAACATTTTGGCCAATCTGGGCAGCCCATTCCAGAACCCGTCATTCTAACAATTGCTCCTGCTAAAAAGATTAAATATACAGAAATAATAGCGATTTGCACTATTTTTTGGAACCTATTTTTCATTGAAAAAACTTTTTACAAAGATACTTCAAAAATGACTGAGCAAAAATATTTTAAATCACTTCTCTCTATGTATAAAAATTCTAAATAACAACTATATCGATGTCATTTTTTCATGATTTTTTTTACAAAATTATTTAGGTTAAAAAAATTTTTTTTCAAAACTGTTTTTAGGAATGTCAGCAATAGCAGTAACTTAGCTAATTTAGGTGTTTTAAAACCCTGAATATCAGATATTTATGTAATTATTAAATTTCTTTGATTTTTAGAAAAAAAAGCAATTTGTTAAAAACTTCAAGGGTTTTGTGAATAAGTATGGCTTTCATTTAATACGAAAAAGTCCAATCTTTGTAAGACTCTAATTAATTATTAAATAATATTATTTTACTGTGGAAATTACTCATATCATAAAAAGAGACTCTGAAATCAGCATTTTTGAGTTAGAAAAAATTACAAAAGCGATTGAAAAAGCGATGCTTTCTGTGAACAATGGTTCTAAAAGTGACGCGATTGCAATATCGAACAGTGTAAACGAAACTTTGTTAGAAACAAAGCTAAGTGAACTTAAATATACGCCTACAGTAGAGCAGGTTCAGGATATTGTAGAATACAAATTAATGGACAGCCCTTTTCAAGATGTAGCCAAAGCATATATCTTATATAGAAATGAGCAGACGAGAAGCAGAAAAAGAAATGTTTTTGAAAAGAGACTAAACTTAAAGCCTTATGATTATCCTGCTTTAACAGATTATGTAGATGCTATTAGACACTCTTATTGGATTCACACAGAATTTAACTATACAAGTGATATACAGGATTTTAAGGCAACACTTACAGCAGTAGAACAAAATGCTATTAAAAACACAATGTTGGCAATTTCTCAAATAGAAGTTGCTGTTAAAACATTTTGGGGAGATATTTATAAAAAAATGCCGAAGCCAGAAATTGGGGCGGTTGGGTCTACATTTGCAGAGAGTGAAGTACGTCATCATGACGCATATTCGCACTTATTAGAAATTTTAGGGTTAAACAATGAGTTCCACAACTTAAAGAAGAACCCTGTAATGATGAGGCGTGTAAACTATTTAGAAGGCGCTCTAAAAAATGTTAAAAGTGAAGACAATAAAGAGTTTTCTGAGTCTATTATTTTGTTTTCTTTGTTTATAGAGCACGTGTCTTTATTCTCTCAGTTTTTAATTATAATGGCTTTTAATAAGCATAGAAATGTTTTAAAAGGAATTTCTAATGTAGTAGAAGCTACTTCTAAAGAAGAGCAAATTCATGGAGATTTTGGTATTGATATTATAAAAATTATCAAAGAAGAAAATCCGGAATGGTTTGATGAAGATCATAGCTTAATGGTCCAAGAAACTTGTAGAGAAGCTTTTATTTCTGAAAGTAAAATAATTGATTGGATTTTCGAAAAAGGAGAATTAGACTTCTTGCCTAAAAAGGTAATTAAAGAATTTGTAAAAAATAGATTTAACAACTCATTGGAAAGCATTGGTATTACAAAAATATTTGAAATTGATGCCGTCTTGTTATCTGAAACAGATTGGTTCGATGACGAAATTATTGGCACCAAACACGGAGATTTCTTCGTAAAAAGATCTATCAATTACAGCAAACGAACTAAAAGTATAACTAGCGACGACTTATTTTAAATCTATGAACCAAACGGAACCAAAGACTACCCATCTTACAGAACACGAGCAATTAATTCAAGCAGCAAACAATGCTAGAAAAGATATTTTAGAAAAAAGAAAAGAGCCAGAAATTACTTGGTTAACAGAAAATAGTCGCAAGTTTTTAGAGTCTGGTTATTTAACCGGAGATACAACTCCAGAAGAAAGAATACGCGAAATAGCAGACAATGCAGAAGGTATCTTGAAAATTAAAGGATTTTCAGATAAGTTTTATAAGTATATGGCTGCAGGTTACTTTTCTTTATCGTCACCTGTTTGGTCTAATTTTGGCAAGAAAAGAGGGTTGCCAATTAGTTGTTTTGGTTCGCACGTCGCAGACGATATGGGAGACATTTTGTACTCGCAATCTGAAGTAGGTATGATGTCTAAATTAGGAGGAGGTACTTCTGGTTACTTTGGAAAACTTCGTGAAAGAGGCGCAGATGTAAAAAACAATGGCTCGTCATCTGGCTCTGTGCACATCATGCAGTTGTTTGAAAAAATGGTGGATGTTGTAAGTCAGGGTTCTGTAAGACGTGGACGTTTTTCGCCATACTTACCAGTAGATCACAAAGATATTAAAGAGTTTTTAGAAATAGGAACAGAAGGAAACCCAATACAAGAATTAACCCACGGTGTTACGGTAAGTGACAAATGGATGGAAGAAATGATTGCTGGAGATACTGAAAAGAGAAGTATTTGGGCAAAAATTTTACAAAGAAGAGGAGAGATAGGATATCCTTATATTTTATTTAGAGACAATGCAAACAATGGAACGGTAGATGTTTACAAAGACAAAAACCACGAAATTTATGCAAGTAACTTGTGTACAGAAATCATGTTGCCTTCTAACGAAGATTGGTCTTTTGTATGCTGTTTATCATCAATTAACTTGGTGCATTATGAAGAGTGGAAAGATACAGACGCAGTAGAAACCTTAGCGTTCTTTTTAGACGCAGTAATGCAAGAATTTATTACCAAGTTAGAAGTATTTAAAGATTCTCCAGATAGAGACGACCAGTTTACGTTCCGTTTTATGGAAAAAGCTTATAATTTTGCAAAAGACAACAGAGCATTAGGTTTAGGAGCTTTGGGTTGGCATTCTTTATTGCAATCTAAAATGTTGGCATTTGACAGTCAAGAAGCATACAATTTAAATACAGAGATTTTTAAGGTTATTAAAGAGAAATCATACAAAGCCTCAGAAGAAATGGCGCAGATGTTTGGTGAACCATCTGTATTAAAAGGATACGGAAGACGCAACACCACTTTAAATGCAATAGCACCAACTACATCGTCTGCTTTTATTTTAGGGCAAGTATCACAGGGTATTGAGCCAATTTGGTCTAATATTTATGTAAAAGATATTGCAAAAATTAAAACAACCATTAGAAATCCGGTTCTAGAAAAATTACTAGAAGAAAAAGGACAAAGTACTTCAGATGTTTGGAAAAGTATTCGAGATAATGATGGTTCTGTACAGCACTTAAGCATCTTAACAGCAGCAGAGAAAGACGTATTTAAAACGTATTCAGAAATAGATCAAAAAGTAATTGTGTACCAAGCGGCAAATAGACAAACGCATATAGATCAAGGGCAATCTATAAATATTATGGTGCACCCAGACATGCCAATTAAAGAGGTAAATGATGTATATATTACGGCTTGGAAACTAGGTGTAAAATCTATGTATTACCAACACAGTATGAATGCAGCGCAGAAATTTAAACAAAAGAAAGACTGTTTAAATTGCGAGGGATAATCGTTGCAGTTATGTTTTAAAAAAAATAGATAAACAGAGAAGTCGAAAGGCTTCTCTTTTTTGTTTAATTTAGACAATATTTTATAATTATGATGCACTGGGAACAACTCCTTTCTTTAAAACGCTCTGGCGATACACAAAAACGTCCAAGAGCAGCACAAGACGAAACACGTTTGGGCTTTGATGTAGATTTTGATAGAATTATCTTTTCATCAGCATTTAGAAGTTTACAAGACAAAACACAGGTAATTCCTTTATCTGAAACCGATTTTGTGCACACCCGTTTAACGCACAGTTTAGAAGTATCTGTTGTGGGTAGAACTTTAGGTAGAAGAGTAGGTAAAGTGTTGTTAGAACGCCATCCCAATTTGGCAGCCTTAGGGTATACTTTTAATGATTTTGGTGCTATTGTTGCCGCAGCTTCCGTAACACATGATATTGGGAACCCGCCTTTTGGGCATTCTGGAGAAAAAGCAATTGGCGAGTATTTTAAAACAGGAAACGGTGCGAAATATAAAAGTCAGCTTACAGCTAAAGAATATCAAGATTTAATAGATTTTGAAGGCAACGCAAATGGCTTTAAGATTTTAACAGAATCTAGAGAAGGCGTTTCTGGTGGTTTGCGTTTATCTTATGCAACCTTAGGAGCCTTTTTAAAATACCCAAAAGAGAGCCTTCCAAAGAACCCAACCAAACATATTGTAGATAAAAAGTACGGCTTTTTTCAATCAGAAAAACAAGAGTTTTTAGAGGTTGTAGAAGATTTAGGTTTGTTGCAAAAATCTAAGGAAGCAATTTCTTTTTACAGACACCCTTTGGCTTATTTAGTAGAAGCTGCAGATGATATTTGTTATACAATTATAGATTTTGAAGACGGAATAAACCTTGGATTGATTGAGGAGGAATTTGCTTTAGAATACATGATTAAATTAGTGAAAGATACCATAGATAGCAAGAAATACCATTCATTAAAACACAAAACAGACCGCGTAAGTTATTTGCGTGCCTTGGCAATTGGGGTATTAATTAATGAAGCTGTAGCTATCTTTTTAGCAAATGAAACGGCTATTTTAGCAGGTACTTTTGAAAAATCGTTGTTAGAGAAATGTGCCTATGAAGCGCAGATAAACGATATTATTAAGATTAGTATTGCTAAAATTTATAAAAGTACAGAGGTTGTAGAAAAAGAAGTTGCGGGTTATCGCATTATTGCAGATTTATTAGATGTATTTGTCACTGCTTTAAATAAGAAGTTTGATGGGAATCCGTCTAATTTTGACAGCTTGGTTTTAAATTTATTACCAGAAGAATACAAAACAGAAACAGTTAATTTATATGACAGAATTCTACAGGTATGTAGTTACGTATCGAGAATATCAGACAGTTATGCAATTCGGATGCATAAAAAATTAACAGGAAATATCATATAAACCACCAATAAATAACCCTCTTTTTTCCTATTTAAAGAGAAGGAAAACTTCAGAAAGAGGATACCCTTTCAATTTTAATTTAGAATATTTTTATACTTGTCAAGAGCTTTTGTAATGGTCTAATGCTTCATTTACTTAAGCTATGACTTATACGAGCTCTTTTTGTTTTTAATAATATTAAGTTTTTAATAAAAAACTTATGCAAGTGCCTAGAAAAAAGTAAAATAAAAAGTAGAGAATACGGTTATTAATGGTTAATTTAGATTAAATGTATTTTAAAACAAATAAACATCTTTAAGAAATACACTACCATTGAGTATTTAAAACTAATAAAATAAATACTATTTAAAATAATTTACGAATGTTCAAAAAAATAATATTGCACCTCTTTTTAGTCATATTTTCAAGTTTATTTTTCTTTTGTAAAACGAATATTGTCCTAAAAAAAGAAGAAATAAAGAATGAAGAGATCACTTTTCAAGAAAAACAAACGGTTGATGAAAAATACAATCAAGATAAATCAAAGCTTTTGATTTTAAGTTCTATTTCTAATAAAAACCCAGTCATCACTTTTAATTACAGGGTAATAGATACACAAACTAAAAAAGAATTAAAAAAAGGAGTGTTTATCGGACAAAGTATCTCGTGGTTAGATAAAACAACCTTAAAATGTATGCCATATGTTGGAATGATTCAGAAAGAAGATGATTTAATTTTAGATGGGGAAAAAAAAAATACTCCTACCTATATTACCATTAAAATAAATTAAAAAAAATAAAAACTATGAAAAAAAATTATCCGTTATGTTTATCATTCTTAATAGTGTGCGCGCTACTTTTTTTTGGTTGTCAGCAAAATAACAAAGAAACTTCTACGGTTGAGTTTAAAACTAATTTCAAAGTAAAAAGTAAAGTAAAAGATCCTAATATTGTTCATAAAAAAGGAATCGAATATATTGCAGATTATCAAAGAGAAATTAGAAAAGGAATTGATGCAGAAAAATCCACTTATTCAAAAGGGTATTTAATCAGTGAATTTAACAAAGCACAGCAAAAGGGTTTCGCAAAAACTACCGCTAGTCTAATTACTCCTGTTTTTTTAGAGCGAGGTCCTAATAATGTTCCTGGACGTTCCAGAGGAATTGCCATTGACCCAAATAATGCAGACCGCTGGTTTATAGGTACTGTAGGCGGTGGAGTTTGGCTAACAGAAGACGGCGGAACAACTTGGGAGAGTCTAACGGATTTTAAGATTCCAAACTTAAGTACTTCTACAATTGTAATGAGTCAAACAGACTCAAACGTTCTTTACGTGGGTACCGGTGAGCCTTTTGGAAACTTGGGTACAATCGGAGGATCAGGTGTATTTAAAACAACAGATGGCGGTGCTACTTGGCAAAGCCAAACAGCAACCGCTTCTTTTGGGGACGTTGGTAGAATCATTATTAATCCTGCTGATGACCAGAATGTTCTTATAGCAACTTCTTCTGGTATTTATAGAACGATAGATGGAGGAGCTACTTGGTCTCAAACATATAGTTCTTCGGGCAAAGTGCAGGATTTAGATGCAGACCCTAGTGATTTTAACATTCAATACGGTTCTGTGAATGGGGTAGGTTTGGTGAAAAGTATAGATGCAGGTCTTACATGGGCTATCGTTTTTGATACTTCTATTGTCAACGTAAACCATAGTAGATTTGAAACTGCAGTTTCGCAAGTAAATACTTCCGTGGTGGTAATCTGTGCTTACTCTTCTTCTGGAGGTACGGTAAGTCCGAACACAGATTTGTATATCTCAAGAGACGCAGGAGCTAGTTTTACCAACTTAACAGCTCCTAGTGGAGCAATTGTAGACAGACTAGATCTGGTAGGAGGTCAAGGATGGTATGACAATATTGTTTTAACACATCCTTTTAATGAAAATATTTTTTACGTTGGAGGTGTAGAACTTTTTAAAGTAACGGTAAACGTTGATGATACTTTTACTGCTTTAGAAATTGCTGCAACCAATCAAAACAGAAACCTTAATATGGTAAATACAAATGTACATGTAGATCAACATGGTCTTGCTGTAATAAAGGGTACAGACAATAAATTTCAATTGATTTTAGCAAATGATGGGGGTGTATTTCTTAGTAATTTAGATATAGACTCTGGAGTAAATGATGGTGATTGGTCAAACTCTGTAGAAGGAAAAAATAGTACACAGTTTTATGGAGCAGCAAAGCAAAATGGTGCGGATAATTATTTAGCAGGTGCCCAAGATAATGGAAGTTGGATCTCCCAAGGAAACGATTCAACCAAAGATGAAGCATATCTATTCGCTTTTGGCGGCGACGGTTTTGAGGTTGTTTGGCACTATAACAAGCCTCTAGATTTTATAGTTACATCGCAAAACAATGTAATTGGTAGATATGTTGATTTTTCATACGCTGGAGCAACAAGCCTGCCTGGTGCTCCAATATTTTATACAAAGGTAGCAAATGCAGATAATAACCCCAATGCTGTTTTTTCTGTTTCAGGAGAGGGTGTTTGGCGCTCAACCGACTTTGCAGAAAACTGGAACTTAATACCACTTAGTCCTAATTTCACACCGGGTGCTTCAAGCTCCTTAAATGTAAAAGTATCTTCTGCAGACCCAAATACGGTTTGGGCTGGAGCTGCCATGACAGAAAGTGGTTCTTTTGTTTTACATGTCTCACAAGACAATGGACAAACTTTTAACCCAGCAGGTATTTATGACAATCCAAATGGTGCACATAATGCATATATTTCTGGCTTGGCAACTTCTTACACTCAAAAAAATAGAGCATATGCACTTTTTTCTCCACAAGGAGTTCCAAAAATTTTAAAAACTGAAGATTTAGGTGATACTTGGAGTGACATCACAGGTTTTGAAACAAATACAAATACGGGTTTTCCAGATGTAGCAGTGCATGCTGTTTTAGAGATGCCTTTTAATAAAGATATTATTTGGGCAGGTACAGATATTGGCCTTTTTGAAACAGAAAATGGCGGTGCAAGCTGGAGTATGATTACAGGTTTTCCAGCGGTAGCAGTGTACGATATGAAAGTGGTAAATGACCAAGTGGTTATTGCAACGTACGGAAGAGGTATCTGGTCTGCAACTATTTCTGAATTAAACGCGTATAATTTACCAACGTACTTAGCTTTCGCAGAGGCATCCACGCAACAAAATGAAATTGAAAGTTTAAAAACAACTGTAAGTTATACTGTTCCAAAAGACGAAGTAAGTAGGATAAAGATATTTATTGATAATGTTGAGCAAGAAGAAATAATTCAAGATTTTAGCGCAGGTGTTTTCTATACATACGAAACAACCAACCTTGCAGAAGGATATCATCAATTAGGAATTCAAGTTTTTGACGATGCAAATAATTTAGAAACACCAATAAATAATCAAGAGTTTGTAGTCATTGATTTTGAGACGGCAAGTTCTACTATTGAGATTTCAGAATTTCAAGCTTCAGATGTTTTTACATATAAATCAGAATTTATCATAGATAATTTAGATGGAGCAGTATCTAGTAATGTATTAAGTAATATTGACCATCCTTATAATAACAATACAACATATACTGTAGTATTAAAAAAACCATTGACTTTATCTGAATCGAATAAGAATTTCACCTATACAGATTTTGCAATTGTAGAACCTTTTACCGACGATTTAACTGATTTAACAAGTTTTTACGATTTTGTAACATTAGAAGCTTCTTCTGATTTGATAACATGGAAAACGTTAGATAAATATGATGCAAGAAGATTTTCAGAATGGTTAATAGAATATAATAAAGGCGCAGCTGCTTCTGGAGGTGATGCTTTATTTAAAGAACAAAATATTGCTTTAACAGAAAACGGATTTGCTATTGGTGAGACGGTTATTTTTAGATTTAAATTAGTCACAGATCCTGCTGCAAATTCTTACGGTTGGGCAATTAAATCTATAAATGCTGGTGCAACAGCAACCATAAAGGAGGTTATAGAAGGGCGTAAAGTATTTACAATTTACCCTACAGTTTCTAAAGGAGATTTTACACTTTTTGCTAAAAACACTTTAGGGTTAACTAATATGAGTATTTTTGATATTACTGGAAAACAAGTGTATACTAAACAAGTGAATTTTGGAGCGCAGCGCAAACAAGAAATTTCTGTGAGCTTAAAGCCAGGTGTTTATATTGTAAATCTAATCGATGCAAACAGTAAAAAAGTATCAAATAAAATAGTCATTGAATAATTAAAGAACCTAATTTGGAGTTATATCTTAATAAAAACAGAAAGTTAAAATTTTTAAATGCAATAAAAATTAATAATTAAGTTTACCAACCTTTTTTAAATAAAAATAAAAATGAATAAAAAATTATTACTATCAATTTCACTATTAGTTGCTTTAGTTCTCATATATAGAGCTACTACAGAGCAAACAGAAACAGACAAGTTGAGAGAAAAGCATGCTACTTTTCTGAAAAATCATTCGTTTAACAAAACAAAGGACTTATCTAAAAAGGAGAGAAAAGCATTGTCTTTGCCACCAAATGCATATTTTGAACAAGAATATTTAAATGAAATTGATCCAAGTACTGGGCGCACTAATAAAAGAGAATTATTACAACTCCAAGAGCAATTAAACTCAGAAAGATTTTTACAAAGAGCTCCAGGCGACGCTACTGATAATGCATGGGTAGAAAGAGGTCCAGATAATGTTGGTGGTAGAACAAGAGTTGTTCTTTTCGATCCTAATGATGCTTCTCAAGAAACTGTATATGCTGGAGGTGTGAGTGGAGGTTTATGGAAAAACACGAATATTTCTAATACTGAATCAGTTTGGATTCAAGTCGGTATTTCAGAGAACTTATCGGTATCTTCTATTGCTGTAGATCCAAATAATTCTAATACTTGGTATGTAGGTACTGGAGAATCATATACAGGTGGAGATGCCGTTGGAAACGGACTTTGGAAAACTACAGATGGAGGAGCTACTTGGAATCACGTCTTTGGAGGTGTTACTGGAGAAACGTACACCGTTCCTGGAGCAAAATTAAAAATTAACAGTCCTGCAACTATTGCTGGGGAATATTTATATACCGTTACAACCGCTTTTGGTGGTAGTTTAAATACTGCCGTAACAGGAGATTTTGTGTTGGCAATTGATGCTACAGATCCGACTCACGATGCATGTTCCGAGATTACTAATACAGCTGCTATGAGCGGTAAAATTGCAATATTAAGAAGAGGAGCCTGTAGCTTTGATGATAAAGTAAAAAGGGCAGAGGATGCCGGTGCAATTGGCGTAATTGTTATAAATAACGCTGCATCAGGAACAATATCGATGGGAGGAGATGGATTAGGTTTTGATGATGAAACCAAAGAGTTAAACATTACAATACCGTCAGCAATGATTTCATTAGAAGATGGTAATGCTATTAGTCAACAATTATTATTTGGTATAAACGGAACACTACAACCTGCTCCAAATGCTACTGGATTTAACGTTACACCAGGAATACAACATATTAATGATGTAATAGTAAGAAATAATAATGGTGTTTCTGAAGTGTTCTTTGCAGCAGGAGAAACCTTTTCCTCAGGATCTATATTAGGTACTAATGAAATAGGAATCTATAAATCTACAGATGGTATTAATTTTGAAAAATTAGAATTTCCTGAGACAGAGAATGGAAGTGTCTATGAACCAAATGATATCGAAATTGCAACGAATAACTCTATCTATGTATCTACAAAATCAAATACTTTTGGAGTAGGAGGAGGTAAAATTTTTCAATCTACAGATGGGAACACATTTACATTAGTACATACAGTACCAAACGGAGTTAGAACAGAAATAGCTACCTCTAAATCAGATGCAAATACACTATATGTGTTGGCGCAATTAAATACAACCCCTGTAGGTATCTATAAAACAGTAGATAATTTTGCAACGGTTACTGCTTTGGCATTGCCAAATGACGCAGACAACGGTATCCCGGAAAAGGACTTTACAAGAGGACAAGCTTTTTATGATTTATTATTAAGAGTAGATCCAAACGACGATACGATCATCTATGTTGGAGGTATTGACTTGTTTAAAAGTGAAGATAGCGGAATTACTTGGAATCAAATATCTAAATGGTCTAACAATAACAATTTAAGTGCATTAGATGTTTCTCTTGTGCATGCAGATCAGCACGGAATGGCATTTTCATCTTCTTCTAGAATGGTATTTAGTAATGATGGTGGCGTATATTTTTCTGATGACGCTGGCACTGCTATTAGCCCTAGAAAAAAAGGATATAATACGTTGCAATTTTACACAGTTGGTGTTGCGCCTACAACTGCTTTTGCTGGTGCCGAATACTTTTTAGCAGGAGCACAAGATAATGGAACTTTATTAATTACTGACGCGGATACTGGAGTTAATAGTTTTAATGAAACACAAGGAGGAGACGGTGCTTATAGCTTTTTTGATCAAGATGGTTCAGATCAATATTATATTGCAAATTATGTGTATAATAACAGTATTAATTTATATGATGTGTCCACCAATACAACAAGAAGTATTAATAGTGAAAATGAATCTAATGGAGATTTTATCAATCAAGAAGCGCTAGACTCTAATTTAGATATTTTGTATTCTAATTATTCAAGTGGTACGGACTATATTGTAAAAATGTATAGAAATATTAAATCTGGAACAATTACCAAAACAAATCTTTCTGATGCTGTGATTATGAATTCGGAACCGTCAGCTTTAACGGTTTCTCCTTACACTACAAATCAATCGAATTTGTTTATTGGTCTTAAAAATGGGAAAGTAATCAAGGTCGCAGGAACAACAAATACGTCCCCTAACAATCCTGTATGGTCAGATATTTCAGGGTCTGATTTTTTGGGCTCTGTTTCCGACATAGAGTTAGGTGCCAATGAAAATGAAATTTTTGTAACCATGCACAACTACGGTGTTGAAAATATCTGGTATACGGCTGATGGCGGTGATAATTGGTTTGCTAAACAAGGAAATTTACCAGATATTCCTGTAAAAGCAATTTTACAAAATCCTTTAAAATTAGAAGAAGTTATTATCGGAACTGAATTAGGAGTTTGGAGAACAGAAGACTTTTTTGCTGCAGCTCCTACTTGGATACAATCTTATAATGGAATGAGTAATGTAAAAGTAACCGACTTAGATTTAAGAGATGACAATGTGGTTTTTGCCGCAACTTATGGTAGGGGTTTATTCTCTGGACAATTTACAGCAGCAGTGGCTTCGGTAGATGCTGTATTAACAGATAGAGAACCTTTTACAATCTATCCTACAGTTTCTAAAGGAAATTTTACACTTTATGCTAAAAACACCTTAGGGTTAACCAATATGAGTGTTTTTGATATCACTGGAAAACAAGTGTATACTAAAGAAGTAAATTTTAGAGCGCAGCGCAAACAAGAAATTTCTGTGAGCTTAAAGGCAGGTATTTATATTGTACACCTTGTTGATGAAAACAATAAAAAAGTAGCAAGCAAAATAGTTATAGAGTAATATTTTGTGTGTAAAAATTGGAGGCTGCCTGTTAGGTAGCCTTTTTTTGCTTTAAAAACCTAGCAAAATAATGCAGCCAAACTCTTAGCGTCCAAACCAATTTGGTATTGAAGTTCAGAAACACTTCCGTGTGCTATAAAATTGTCTGGAATTCCAAGTACTTTAACTTTATTTTGATAGCCATTTTCAGAGGCAAACTCTAGAATAGCAGCTCCAAAACCACCTTTTATGGTGCCATCTTCAATAGTGAAAATGGTTTTGTAATTTTTAAAAACTTCATGCAACAAACTTTCATCAAAAGGTTTTACAAAACGCATGTCAAAGTGTGCAATTTCTGAAGAATTATCTGTTAATTCAATGGCATCGGTAACGTTTTTAGCAATGGTGCCAACAGATAAAATTGCTTTTTTTGTTCCTGTTTTTAACTGTAGTCCCTTTCCTATTGCTATCTTTTCAAAAGGCTGTTGCCAGTTGATGTTATTTCCTGTTCCTCTTGGGTATCTGATTGCAATCGGATTTTTTAACCCTAATTGTGCAGTATATAAGATGTTGCGCAATTCAATTTCATTGCGAGGTGCAAAGACAATTAAATTAGGAATGGCACGCAAATAAGCCAAATCGAAAACACCATGATGTGTAGCGCCGTCTTCACCAACCAAGCCTGCCCTATCTAAACAGAAAACAACCGGTAAGTTTTGAAGTGCAACATCATGAATTACTTGGTCATAAGCACGCTGTAAAAATGTAGAATAAATGTTGCAAAACGGAATAAAACCTTGTGTTGCCATTCCTGCAGCCAAAGTAACTGCATGTTGCTCTGCAATACCAACATCAAAAGTTCTTTTCGGGAATTTTTCAAACATAAATTTTAGCGAACTTCCCGTTAACATTGCAGGCGTAATTCCTATAATTTTATTGTTTTGTGTTGCGAGCTCTACAATTGTTTTTCCAAAAACGTCTTGGTATTTTGTATATAAATTTGCCTCTTTTTGAATGCGTTCTCCAGAAATTTTATCGAATTTCCCAGGGGCATGATAGGTTACTTGGTCTTCTTCTGCTTTTTGTAACCCTTTGCCTTTGGTGGTAATAACGTGTAAAAATTTAGGACCTTTTACAGATTTTAAGCGTTCTAACGCTGCCAATACCTTTGGTAAATTATGACCATCAATTGGGCCAGAATAATTAAAATTTAATGCTTTTATAATGTTGTTTTGAGCGGCTAGTTTTCTATCCGTTTTTACCTTTGTTAAGTATTCTTTTACAGCACCCACAGAAGGGTCTATTCCAATAGCATTGTCATTTAAAATAATGAGTAAGTTTGCTTTAGAAACACCAGCATGATTTAAGGCTTCAAAAGCCATTCCGCTTGCAATAGAAGCATCACCAATCACAGCAATGTGTTGTTTTTCGGTTTCCCCTTTTAGGTTGGATGCAATTGCCATTCCTAAAGCAGCAGAAATAGAAGTGGATGAATGGCCAACGCCAAAAGCATCAAATTCGCTCTCTTTTCTTGACGGGAATCCTGAAATACCACCAAATTGTCTATTGGTGTGAAAAAGGGCTTTTCTTCCTGTTAAAATTTTATGTCCGTATGCTTGGTGTCCAACATCCCAAACCAATAAATCAGTAGGAGTGTCAAATAAATAATGAATGGCAATAGTAAGCTCTACAACGCCCAAACTTGCACCTAAATGGCCTTCTTTTGTGGCAATAACGTCTATAATAAATTCGCGCAATTCTTTTGCCAATTGTGGCAATTGAGCAGGATTTAATTTTCTTAAATCTTTCGGATTTGATATGTTGTCTAACAAATGCTTCATTCGGTTACAAAAATACAACTTCCAATTTTATATTGATAAAACAGTTGCTTTATAAATACAAATCTATCGCAAATATTTTACTTAATTTTGTCATTCTTAATGAAGCACCTATGATTCAACCTTTCGATGATATTTATTTTATGAAAAAAGCTTTTCAGGAAGCAGCAACAGCTTTTGGGAAAGGTGAAATCCCTGTAGGTGCAATTATTGTTTTTAAAGATCAAATTATTGCAAGAGCACATAATTTAACAGAAAGATTAAATGATGTAACGGCGCATGCAGAAATGCAAGTATTTACATCTGCAGCAGATTTTTTAGGCGGAAAATATTTAAAAGAGTGCACCTTGTACGTTACTTTAGAGCCCTGCCAGATGTGTGCAGGGGCAAGTTATTGGGCACAAATTGGTAAAATTGTATACGGAGCTTCTGAACCAGAAAGAGGTTTTATCAATTTAAAAACTACATTGCATCCAAAAACAGTGGTCGTTGGTGGCGTTTTAGAAAAAGAGTGTGCCCAGCTTTTAAGACGTTTTTTTGTTGAAAAGCGCAATTTAAATTAAAGCTAAAATATATATTAATCGGCTACAAATGCTAAAATATCTGCAGGCTGGCATTCTAATGCTTTACAAATTGCTTCTAATGTAGAAAAACGAACAGCTTTTGCTTTACCAGATTTTAAGATGGATAAATTTGCTGTGGTAATGCCAATAATTTCTGCCAATTCTTTGCTTCTCATTTTACGTTTGGCAAGCATTACGTCTAAGTTTACAATGATGGCCATAGCTATATTGTTAAGTCGTTTTCTTGTTTTGCATTTTTAGCTATTTTAAATATTTCACTTAAAACTAAAAAGAATAAACCCAAACAAATAATTACTAAATGTTGATTTAAACCAAATTCTAAGGAAACTTTTTGTTCAAAGTATATTTTACCAATTATTGAAATTATCAGCGAAATAAACCCCGAAAACGTTAATATATTTCCTATTTTATTAAAAGAACTAATTACCACTTCTTCAAAAACTCTTACGCGTAAAAAATTGGTTAATACTTTTCTAAAAAAATACAAAGCCACAATAAGTAATAAATAATTTAAAGATGAAATAACAAATAATATTTTTGAAAAAGTGCTATTTGCATTAAAATCTAAAGCATTTATTGCGATACTTAAATCATTTAAATCTACAAAAAATGTTGCAAAAGAAATTCCAATAATTATCAATACTACGGGCATAGAAAATATCCAAAGTAGATCTATAATCCATTTTAATATATTTATTTTTTTCATAATTTCTATTTTTAAAGTCCTACAAATATATAAATATTATTGTAAAACAACAATAAAATATTTTTTATTGATAATAAATTTACTTTTTAAACAAAAAAGACAGTGTTTTTTAGCATTATATTTTCCATTTATTAATGTATGAATCAATTGATTAATGTTCAATATTTTTTATGGATACTTTATCATAAGCACTTTTCAGCTTTTGAAGCACAATTGTCATTTCTTCTGTATCTAAATGGCCAAATCCGAATCGAATGGCACAGGTATTTTTATCTTGATACAGTATTGTTTTAGGAATAAACAAGTCGTTTTTTTCTGCTTCTTCAGCCAGTTTTACCAAAGATATATTCGGGTGAAACTGCAACCATATTGCCAAGCCACCAGTCGGTATTTCCCAATGTGAAATATTTGTAAAAGATTCAGTTAAAAGTTCACACAGATAATTGCGCCGCTGTTTATAGATGACCACATTTTTTTTCATTAGGCGGTAAATCTCTCCTTCAATAATTAATTCAGACAGCATTTGTTCTTGAATTAAATCTCCTTGTTTGTCTAGCAATTGTAAATAATTGGTGGCTTCCGAGATAAGGTTTTCAGGTGCTATTACAAAACCTGTTTGAAAACTAGGAAATAAAGATTGCCCCAATTTTCCTAAATAAATAACCATCCCGTTAGCACCGGCACTAGCCATTGGCAACATTGCAGAACCTTCAAATTGAAAATCGTAATCGTAATCATCTTCAATAATTGCAAAACCGTATACTGCAGCAAGTTGCAATAAGGCCAAGCGTCTTTCTGCACTTAAGGTTACGGTTGTAGGATAATCTCTTTGGGCACAGACATACACACATCTTATACTATTTTTTACAAAATATTTTTTGATATACTCTACATCTAAACCATCCCCATCCATAGGAATTGTTTTGATAGTGGCACCTGCTTGTTGAAAAATCATATTAGAAGCATAATTACTCAAATTTCCTACGAGTACAATATCTTCTTGTTTTATCAATAATTGAGATACAATGTATAAACTCATTTCTGAACTACGCGTACTTAACAAATTGTTTGGTCTTATATGAAAACCCCTTGTGGCATTTAAATAATTAGAGAGCTGGGTTTGAAATAGCGAATACGAATCTTCGTTTGGATTGTTCCATTTATTTATCAGTGTTTTTCTTTTCATAGCGGCACTGTACCACCTTGTAAATTGATGCACAGGGTGCAAACGCACATCTGGTTTTCCATCATTAATAGCGTATTTAGCTTTTGTTAATTGAATAGTAGATGCCAAATGAAAGGACTTTTGGAACGGGAACCCTGTTGTTTTAGCATACGCGTAGGGCGCATTTATTTTCTGAGAAGGTGCTTTTATTTTTGCTGTTTTTAAGGACGGCTCTATAATAAACGTACCTTTATTTGGTATGATTTCTACCCAACCTTGCGCCGATAATTCTTCATAAATAGCGACGGCTGTATTTCTATGTACTTTTAATAACTGTCCTAAAACGCGGGTTCCGGGCAGCATTGTACCTTTGGTTAAATACTTGCGCTGTATGGCATTTACCATTTGTTGCGAAACCTGAATGTATACGGGTTGCGACATCGATTTATCAAAACCAATGAGTTGCTTTAGTAGAATACTAACCGGACTATCTATCATTTTAAAACTGGACTAGTTTAGTCGTCCGGAAAGTTACGACTTTTGCACTGTTTTTAAATCAAAATAACAACTAAAATGATACGAAGTAAATTACTGTTTATTGCAATTTTAATTTTGCATTTGAATTTGTTTTCCCAAGAAAAAAAGGAGGTACAGGAATTAGATACGGTTTTAATAAAATCTACCAGAATCGATTTGCCTTTTAAAGAAAATGCTAGAACAATACATATAATTACTACAGCAGCGATAAAAAATAGCGCAGCTACAAACGTTGCAGATTTGTTACAGCAAGTTGCAGGCGTAGACATTAGAAGGAGAGGAACTGCTGGTAGCCAGGCAGATTTATACATTAGAGGTGGTGGTTTTGACCAAACTTTATTATTAATAGATGGTATTAAAATGGACGACGCACAAACAGGACATCACACCATGAATGCGGCTTTGCCAATTGAAATTATTGAAAGAATAGAAGTTATCAAAGGACCTGCAGCAAGAGTTTTTGGGCAGAATGCCTTTACTGGTGCCATAAATATTGTAACTAAAAGTACCTTAGCAAACAAGGTTTCTGTAAATATTGAAACGGGTTCTTTTGGGCAATTTAATGGTTCTGTAACTGTTGGGCAAGAATTTGAAAATTCATCTATTATTGCACATGTTGGTGTTTTAACATCAGACGGTTATCGTACAAACTCAGACTACAATAATCAAAATTATTTTTTGAAAGGAGTTTTTAATAAGAATAAACAAGCTATTGAAGTAATAGCTACTTTTTTTGATAAGAAGTTTGGTGCAGAAAATTTTTATACTACCAATCCAAATTGGCATGAGTATGAAGAAACCCAGAATAGTTTGTTAGGCGTTTCTACTACTTTTAAAACAGCTAAATTTAAGATTACGCCAAGAATTTATTGGAGAAGGGGACAAGATATTTTCTTATTAAAGAGAGAGGATCCTAGTTTTTTTAGAAACTTACATATTACCAATAAAATTGGTGTAGAAACAAATGTTTCATACACATCAGATTTAGGAATTACGGGTTTTGGTATAGATCTTTCTAGATTTTCTATTAGCAGTAATAATTTAGGAGATAGAAATAGAACGATGGCAAATTTCTTTTTAGAACATCGTTTTAAATTTTTAGACGGTAGACTTGATGTTACGCCAGGTGTTGCAGTAACCTATTTCTCAGATTTCGACTTTAATGCTTTTCCTGGGTTAGATGTTGGTGTAAAATTAACGCAACATTTAAAGGCATATGGTAATGTTGGGTACACCTTTAGAGTGCCAACTTTTACAGATTTGTACTACAGAGATCCCGCAACTTCTGGAAACGTAAATTTAGAACCAGAAAGCGCTTTTGCACAAGAAGCAGGGTTAAAATTTAGCAACACTACATTTTCTGGATCTATTGCTGTATTTAACAGAGATTCAGATAATTTAATAGATTATATAAGACCAAATACAGACGAGAGCGTTTATACAGCAACCAATGTTACAGAGGTAAACACCAAAGGGTTTGAAATTGAAGGTTCTTATAATTTCAAATTCAAAGAAAATAACCAAACAGTAACCTTTGGGTATACCTATTTAAATGACGATATTTCAGATAAAAATAAAGATTTATCTCGGTATTCTTTAAACACGCTAAAGCATCAATTTATAACTCGTTTTTCTAGTAAATTTTTTAAGAACGTAAGGCAGAACATCATTTATAAACATGCAGAACGTGCTGTTGGCACAAGCTATAATGTATGGGATGCTTCTGTAATTGTAGATTTTAATAAATTTAATTTTACGGTTACCGCTAATAATATTTTTAGTGCAGTTTATATAGAATCTGGATTTGTACCAATGCCACCAAGTAATATTTTATTTGGTTTGCGTTATAATTTCTAGAAAAATAAGCACAGCATACAAGCAACTATTAGAAGTCTTTTGATTAAATATCAATCTTCTAAAAATGTTTAGATACTATATTTAGTTGTCAAACTACTTTACGTATAATTAGAAATTAGCCATATTTATTTTGAAAAGCAGACTTATGAGTGAAGTAAGACACAATTGGACGAAAGAAGAAATATTAGAAATCTATAACAAACCAATGATGGAGTTGCTGTATGATGCGGCAACAATTCATAGAGAACTGCATGATCCAAATGTTGTGCAAGTATCTACTTTACTTTCAATAAAAACGGGTGGTTGCTCAGAAGATTGTGGATATTGCCCACAAGCGGCTCGCTATCATACAGGTGTCAAGGGGAATGATTTAATGACTATTAATCAAGTAAAAGCACAAGCGCTGCGTGCTAAACAAAGCGGAAGTTCTCGTGTTTGTATGGGAGCAGCTTGGAGAAATGTAAAAGATGGGCCAGAATTTGACCAAGTTTTAGACATGGTTAGAAGCATTAACAAATTAGAAATGGAAGTTTGTTGTACCCTTGGGATGGTTACAGAAAATCAAGCACAAAGGTTGGCAGAAGCTGGTTTGTACGCCTACAATCATAACTTAGACTCTTCAGAAGAATATTATAAAAAAGTAATTTCTACACGTGGATATCAAGATCGTTTAGATACTATAGACAACGTCAGAAAAACAAATGTAACAGTTTGTTCGGGAGGAATTATTGGAATGGGAGAAACTGCAGAGGATAGAGCAGGAATGTTAGTTGCTTTGTCCACATTAAATCCGCAACCAGAATCTACACCAATTAACGCCTTGGTGGCTGTCGAAGGAACTCCTTTAGCAGACGAAAAGCCAGTTGAAATTTGGGATATGATTAGAATGGTTGCAACTGCTCGAATTGTTTTACCAGAAACGCAAGTGCGTTTATCTGCCGGAAGAACTCAAATGAGCAGAGAAGGACAAGCAATGTGTTTCTTTGTAGGAGCAAATTCAATTTTTGCAGGAGATAAATTATTAACAACTCCAAACCCTGATGTAAATGAAGACATGAACATGTTTAAATTATTAGGATTAAATCCACAAAAGCCATTTACAAAAAAAGTACAGCCACAATCTGTAGAGGCCTCAGATTCTAAATATCAAGCCTTAGGTGAAAAACCAAAATGGACAAGGCCAGCGCATAAAATTGATAGAAATGAAGCTGCAAAACAAAAAGGAAAAACAGCAAAAGCTTAAAACAAAATACGTTTCTATAGAAACCATTCTCTAACAAAGAGAATGGTTTTCTTTATTAATAAAAGACGTTGGCTATCGTTTTTTGGTGCAGTATTTTAACTTTTTGTTACTGTTGAGCAGTATTAAAAGTTGAAAATGAATTGATTGCAAGAATAAAAAAGTAATTAAGATGACAAATAAGATATATAATAGTTAAAAAAGAGAAATTTATACAGGTGTAAGTAGTTGTTTTTTTATTACTTGAGAATAAAAAAAAGAGTTTTAATATAAAATTCCACCGATCAAAAAGTGCCCCCGATGTAAGTATACTTTTAGACATAGAATTAGAAGAAAGGGATTGATGAAATTAATATAAGGAACGAAAGCTTATGCATGTGAGAAGTGTAATCTGCGTTATACTTGGTTTCATTTCTTCAACATCTCTTTAAAAACATAAAAAAAAGCCTCACAAATTAAATTTGGGAGGCTTTTTAATTTTTAAAGAAGCTGCTTTTTCCTAAAAATAATCTTTTAAGTTTCTATAAACATCATTACCATTTGCAAAAAGCAAGAGTGCAATTAATAAGATAAAGCCAACAACTTGTGCATATTCTAAGAATTTATCTCCAGGTTTTCTACCGGTAATCATTTCCCAAAGCGTAAATACAACATGTCCACCATCTAAGGCAGGGATTGGTAGTAAATTCATAAAACCTAACATGATAGATAAAAAGGCTGTAATCTCCCAGAAAGCTTGTGCGCTCCATTCACTTGGAAAAATACTTCCTATAGAAATAAAACCACCCAAACCTTTGTAAGCACCGGTGCTTGGATTGAATATCTTTTTTAACTGTTTCATGTAATCCGTTAAGGTCTTTACAGACTTATGCCAACCAGCAGGAATTGCTTCTAAGAAAGAATATTCGAAATCAGCTAAGTCATAATAGCCTAATTTTTCTAAATCGGTCATAGGTAATTGTAAAATACCAACCCCTAACTTTCCTTCATTCGTTATTTTTACAGTAATATCTTTGGTATCATTTCCCCTTTTTACAGTAATGGAAATGTCTTTATTTTTATATTTATCCAATTTATTTTGAACTTCGTCGAAGTATTTTATAGCACTTCCGTTTATTGCAGTTACAATATCTTTTGCTTGTAAATCTGCATCGATATTAGGCGAGTCTTCAGAAATTCCAGCAATTATAAATGGTTGCCTTGGTGCTAAAATTAATCCAGCTTCTTTGTCTCTATCCATTAATTGAGAGATAAAATCTTCTGGAATTTCTTGGTCTAAAATAGTACCATCTCTTTCAATTTGATAGTTATTTCCGTTGATAAATTCTAGCGTTAAACTTCTAAATTTCTTTACTTTTTGTCCGTCTACAGTTAAAATCTTATCACCCGTTTGCAAGCCTAAGTTTTCTGCTAATTCGCTTTGCACCCAAACCCCGTCTTTTACATTTTCGTTTGGCAAGTACCTTTCACCATACGCATACATTAACATTATGTAGATAAAAATTCCTAAAACAAAATTCACAAAAACCCCACCCAACATTACAATTAAACGTTGCCACGCCGGCTTAGAACGAAACTCCCAAGGTTTTGGTGGTAAAGCCATTTGTTCGGTATCCATGCTTTCGTCTATCATACCAGAGATTTTTACATAACCTCCTAAAGGAATCCAGCCAATACCGTACACGGTATCTCCAACTTTTTTCTTTAAAATTGAGAACTTATAATCAAAAAATAAGTAGAATTTTTCTACTTTAATTTTAAACAATTTTGCGG
>JBLHIE010000005.1:0-46124 GCA_047614925.1 Arenicella sp. | reverse complement strand
TTATTGTCTTTAGAAAAGATGGTAAAATGACAGTAATAAAAGCAGATGCGAAGACTTTTGTTGGCAAGGATATTATTTATGTGGCAGTCTTTAAAAAGAAAGATAAAAGAACCGTTTATAATTTTATTTACAGAGACGGCGCTAAAGGGCCCTCTTATATGAAACGTTTCAATGTAACCTCGGTAACCAGAGATAAAGAATATGATTTAGCAAATGAGAGTAAAGGATCTCTCGTACATTATTTTTCTGCAAACCCAAACGGAGAAGCAGAGGTTGTAACCATAAATTTACGCGCTGCAGGAAGTGTTAAGAAAGTGAAATGGGATATTGATTTTGCTGATTTAGCGGTAAAAGGAAGAGCCGTAAGAGGAAATACAATTACAAAATATACGATAAAGAATATTGATTTTAAGTCTGAAGGTGTTTCTACTTTAAAACCACGTAAAATTTGGTTTGATGACGCTGTACAACGTTTAAATGTTGATGAGAGAGGAGAGTTGTTGGGCGAATTTAGAGCAGAAGATAAATTGCTAATTGTTACGCAAAGCGGAAAAGCAAAAGCGGTAAAGCCAGATTTGGCAATGCATTTTGAAGACGATATTATTGTATTAGAAAAATGGAAACCGAACAAACCCATTTCTGCCATTTATTTTGATGCGGATAAGGTCCGTTATTACGTGAAGCGTTTTTTAATTGAAACCCCAGAAAAAGAAGAGATTTTTATTTCGGAGCATCCAAAGTCGAGATTAGAGATTGTTGCAACAGCTTATAGGCCTGTGGCAGAAATACTATTTTCTAAAAGAAGCATAGGAAACGAAACAGTAAATTTTGAAGAGTTTATTGCTGTTAAAGGAATAAAAGCACAGGGTAACCAATTAACTACAGAGAAGATAAAACAAGTAAACTTGCTCGAACCTTTACCTTTTAAAGAAGAGGAAGCGATTGTTTCTGAAGAAATAGAAGTTGTTTATGAAGAAGTTGTAGAAGAGAAGCCAACTGAAATGAAAGAAATAACCTCTAAAAAAACAGTTTTAGAAGAACTTTCGGTAGAAGAAAAAGCTCAAGTTGCTTTGAGAAAGTCGATAGAGAAAAAGAAAGCAGAGGAGCAAAAACGAGACGATGAGAGTCAAACAAAATTATTTTAAAAATGATTAAATGATAAAACGTAAATATTTATTTTTAGCCATAGCTGTCTTGGGTATTTGTTATACGTGGTATTTTAATTTTCAATGGTTTCAGTCTGTAAATGATCCTACTTTTTCTAATTTCATGAACGATGCACAAGCTAATTTTGCAGGTAAATCTTTTGGTGCAGACTTAACAGTAGTGGTGCTTACATTCTTTGTATTTATGATTCCGGAATCGATGCGCTTAAAAATAAAATACTGGTGGCTTTTAATTCCATTTACTTTTTTGATTGCCGTTGCGTTTACATTTCCATTGTTTTTGTATTTGCGAGAAAATGCCTTAGAGAAACAGAAATTATTGAAATAAAATAGCAAGGTTCGATTACAAAGTTGAACACAAGATTATCTTTGTAAAAGCATTCATTTATTTCATTTTCTCAAAGAAGCTTAGCGTGTAATTGGGCAACAGATTTGGATGTGTAATTTTAATGATATCTTTTAAAACCAAGTCTGGTCTTGTAGGTGCCAATTCATAATAAATAACGCCACCTGTTTTTCCTTTTTTTAGCGTTGGTGTGTAGATTTTATCATTTTTAAAAGCATTAAATTCTGCATAAATTTGATTGCTATTTAACAGCTGTTCTTTGGAGGAAAAATAACCAGGTGCAATCCAAAAATCTGCAATTTTTCCTTTCTCAAATACACTTTCAAAACTTAAAGATAAACTTCCTTTTCCTTCAGAATTTTTCCAAAGATACTCAAGGTTTGCATCTTTTAAATAGTTGGCAACAAAGCTTTCTCCTGCGGGTAAATTCCAAATATCTTTACTCATAATAGCGCCAGACAAAACGGTTGGTTTTACTATTGCTTTCATTGCAATACTTTTAGCAGCTACATAATTGTTTTCAATTTCTTTAAAAATACGGCCTGCTTGTTCTTCTTTGTCAAACAATACACCAAAAAATTTAATCCATTCTGCTCTGCCTAAAGGGGTTTCCTCAAGCCAATCTCCGTTATAAATTACATTAATACCAGCTTTTTTGATGGTTGTAAGCGATTTATCTGCCGAAGAAACGCTGTAACCCACTACTAATTCCGGATTTAAATCTAATAAAATTTCAGTATTTAAAGTATTTTCTTTGCCGATTTCTGTAATTTTTCCTGCATCAATTAAAATCCTTGTTTTCTCTGAAGAAACATATTTGGCATGCGGAAAACCGATAACAGCCTGTTCTTCATTTAACAATTCAACCATAGGAATATGGGTTGTAGAGGTTACTACTATTTTTTCAATAGGTACGTGTATGATGTTCTTTTTAGAATTGTTTTTCTCAGCTGCTTTTGGACGTATTTCGTATTCAAAAACTGACTTAGAGTTTTGATAAGCAGCTTTAATAATTAATTTTTTTACGCCGTTTTCATTGACTATATCAAACCCTTTAGCATATTTAATTTTACTGTTTGAATGCGATAAATTAACTGATTTAAGCACTTCTTTTTTGCAAGAGAATGAGTACGTTACAAGTAGTAAGAAGAAAAAATTAGAGGTCAATTTCATAATTGAATTTAAATATTAAACAAGATTACAAAAATGTTTTGTAATCTCAATTTATAAACTACATTTGTCTCGATTTTGGTTTTGATGTATGCCCTGTGTTGCATCAAATTAAAAGGGAATCTGGTTAAATTCCAGAACTGTTCCCGCAACTGTAAGCTATAAAGCTTGTAACTACTCTTTTACCACTGACATTTTTGTTGGGAAGGTTTGTTACAAGACGCAAGTCAGGAGACCTGCCATTTTTACGAGTTAAAAACTTTCGGGATAGAAGTTTATGTACTAATCTATTTTTGTACACAAAATTTACCTGATTTATTGTAAATCAAATTTATTCAAAATGAAAAAACAATTTATTATTGTGAGTGTTTTGGCATGTAGTATTGTCAGCACAAATCTCTTTGCGCAAAAAAAGGCAAATGAAAAAGAGAATGTAGAAACGTTAAAAGAAGTTGTAGTAACTGCAACAAAATTCAATCTAAAAAAAGAAAATACAGGAAAAGTAATTCACGTAATTACGCAAAAGCAATTGCAACAAAATGCAGGTAAAACGGTTATTGATATTTTAAACACCATTTCAGGGATAGACGTTAGAGGTGTAAATACAAATCCTTCAGAGCCTAGAAGTATTAATATTAGAGGAGGTAGAGGTAGACAGGTTTTGGTATTGATAGATGGAGTTCCTGTAACCGATCAATCGGCAATTAATCAAGAGTTCGATTTGCGTTTATTAGCCGTAAATCAAATAGAAACCATCGAAATTTTAAAAGGAGCATCTTCTACTTTATATGGTTCTGGGGCTGCAACAGCTGTTATCAATGTAATTCTTAAAAAGGCTTCTAAAGACAGAATTTCTGGTTCTTTTGAAACAAGTCTTGGTACAAATAATACTGCAAATACATCTAAAAGTACTTTGGCTGATAGAAATCAGAATGTAAATTTAAATGGTTCTTTAGGAGATTTTAATTTTTTAGCATCTTTTAGTATTACCGGAGTAGACGGAATGTCTTCTGCAAAAAGTAATACGAACGCTGTTTTTGAAAACGATGGTTTTAATTCTAAAAATGCTTTGATAAAATTAGGATATAAAATTAGCGATAAAACAAACATCAGCTCTTTTTTAAATTATGACGTGTTTGAGTACGATTTTGATGCAGGTGCTTTTTCAGACAGTGATGTAAACGTAGGAGATCAAGAGCAGTTTAGAATAGGTATTAGGCCTAATTACACCTATGATAATGGGGAGTTATACGTTTTAGCATCTGCAAATGTTGTGAAAAGAAACTTAAATCAGTTTAATTCTTTTTCAAACACTCTAGATACTTATGAGTTTGTTGGAAGAAGTGTAAATGTAGACTTGGTAAATAAGTATGAGTTTTCAGCAATAAATATACAGTTAATTACAGGTTTAAATTATCAAATTCATAGTAATAATACCGTTACACCTTTTGGAACCATAGAAAAAGGAATTGCGAACTTTAATACGGTAGACCCGTATGCAAGTATTATTTATATTTCTGAAAGTGGTTTAAGTGTAAATGTTGGTGGACGTTTAAACATTCACAATGTGTATGGAAATCAGTTTGTATATGATGGTAATTTAGCATATTCTGTGTTGAAAAATAAAGAGGCTTCTGTAAAACTATTAACTTCTTATAGCACCGCATTTATAGCGCCAAGTTTGTATCAATTGTACGACGGGTTTTCAGGAAATATAGATTTAAACCCAGAAACAAATGAAACTTTCGAAGTAGGTTTTGATGCAACTTATAAAGATTGGATTCAGTTTGACGCTGTATACTTTAGCAGAAAAGAGGCAAATGCCATTATTTATGACAATACCACTTTTACTTACGGAAACAGTTCTTCTGATGTGAATGGTTTTGAGGTAAATACCAAAGTAATGCCAACTTCATATGCAACTGTAAATGTTGCCTATACTTATATAGGTAGTAATGAATTGGAAGACTTTAACGATTATATTCCTGCAAATAAATTTGTCATGGGATTAGATGTAACACCCTTTAAGAATACATTTTTTAATTTTACGTATAGAAATGTTGGTAAAAGAACAATTTTTGACAGATACGGTTCTTTTGGAGCTGCTGGAGATGATGTACTTTTAGAAAATTACCAGGTATTAGATTTTATGACAAATTATAAAGTATTAGGAGATACAGTCACCTTTTTTGCTGCTGCCACAAATCTTTTAAACGAAGATTATGACGATATATTTGGATACTCGACAAGAGGAAGAAATTACAAAATAGGAGTGCGTTTACAATTTTAAAAAGGGAAGAAGGCTTAAAAGAAAAAGAAAAAAAGTAAAACTCCATTTGTGCTTGCACAAATGGAGTTTTATATTATAGTAATTTTCGAACTTCATTTTTAATAAAATCGATAGCCGTTTCTGTTGGTGGTAAAATTTTTGAATATTCTATTAAAATATTTTCACGCAAACTATTTGCAGAATTAGCGCTTTCTGCTACCTGTCTTAATTTGTTAGTAACTGCATTTTTTGAGGCGTAAATAGCAGTCCAAGTATCTTCAGACACATAGAGTTGTTGCACTAAGTTGTGCTCAAATTCCTGTTCTATGTTCGCTATTAGTAACTGTAAATAATCGGTTGTATTTGTAGAAATTGGTGAAATGCGGAGGAGCATTTTAACAGGGTTTATTCGGTCACAAAACAAAAGCAAACGTTCACAGGCTTGCAGTTTAATAGGTAAAGTTTCTTTTTTTTGTTGTGCCAGTAGTTCTAGTTTTTTTTCATAATTTTTAGTTTTTATAAAACCATTAAACATGTAATAAGCTACTAGGCCTGTTATTGTTGCAGGTAAAATATATGCAATACTTTCTAAGATTTTATCTTCCATAATTTAAATAATATTTTTCAAGTAGTCATATAAGATTCCTATAACAATTGCCAACCCAAAACTTAACAACGTACCAATTAAAATGTATTCTGTAAGTTTTCTGTCTTTAGCAGATGTTAAGTCTCCAAACCTAAAAACCGATTTTGCTGCCAATAAAAAACCAATGGCTTCCCAGTGGTTTGTAATTACAAAAATGAATATAAAAAGTCTTTCTAAGATACCAATATAACGTCCTGCTTTTGCCAGAGAACCATCATTTCTCTTTTTACTTTCAGGATTCCATTGTGTGATAATAACTTTTATAACAATAGCAGAAACTTGGGTAACTAATAGAAGAGCAATACTTAGTATTAGAGTTTGATCATTAAAAACGTTCTCGACAGTAAAATTAGTACCTGTATAGATTAAGGCGGTACAGATCAACACTAATAGATGTAAGAATTGATCTATAAAAAACCAACTTCTCTTTCTTTTTTTATTTTGAAAATACAATTTAGAAACATCAAAAATATAATGAGAAAGCACAATAATTAGGAAGCCTAACCAATATTCTTGTAAATTAAATTCAAGTAAAATTAATAACAGTATGGCATGGATACCAATATGGAAATATAGTTTTAAAGATTTAATTTTCTTTTTTTCTTTGTCTTTTACCCATTTTTTGGATTGAAAAATAAAATCTCCTAAAATATGTGCCAATAGAAATTTTAAAAATAAAAACATATTTTATGAATTATTCTTTTTGATTTATTAATTTTTGAAAACGTTTTTCTAGCTTCATTATTTCATCAAAACCTGAGCGTTTTCTGCGTTCGCTTATGCTACTTTGAGAAATTTGCAAACATTTTGCAAGCTCTTTTTGTGTCGCTTCTTCTTTCTCTAAAGATATTTTTACAAATTCAGATGAATTGGTAGTCCAATTATCTATGGTTAAAAGACCAAGACTTAAAGAAATATTAACTTCTTCATCAATTTCTTTCCACGGCGTTTTTATAGCGATTGTTTGTTTTTTCAAATAATGATCAAAAGCAAAACCAGAGTTTATAAAAGCTTCGCCATTTGCCTCTTTCACTGTTTTGGAATCAAAATTTTTAGTGCCAATTCCAATAGCCATTCTTACGTCTATGTTTTTAATTGTCTTTAATACAGATTTTATGTAAATTGCTGTATGTAAGGATTTTGAAATATTTTCGATTTCAATTTGAAAACTATCTCCTCTATAGATTTCACCAGCATTTAATTCCTTAAAAACATTTTTAAGTGCCTTTAACCACAATTCATTAGAAGTATTTCTTGAATTTACAATATCGCCAGTAATAACGCTTGTCATAATAATTATTTTAGTAAATATAGTTTTTAAGTTTGTAATTACCAAAAATATCGGCTTTTAAGACGAATTATATACTTATCGGGTTTTAAGGCGAATTATAGTTTTATCGGGTTTTAAGGCGAATATTAATAGGAATAACTTGTGAATAAAAAAAGAGCAATCAATTCTTTATAACCTTTAGAATTCTTAAATTTACACTTTACATACTTCAAAAAAACATCTCTTGAATAGTTACTTAGATTCTTTAAACGCAGCTCAAAAGCAGGCAGTTTTACAAAAAGATGGCCCAATGATTATTATCGCTGGTGCAGGTTCTGGTAAAACACGTGTATTAACTTATAGAATTGCTCATTTAATGAAGCAAGGAGTAGATTCATTTAATATTTTATCGCTTACGTTTACAAACAAAGCGGCCAAAGAAATGAAAGCTAGAATTGCTTCTGTAGTGGGGGCAAGTGAAGCAAAAAACCTTTGGATGGGAACTTTTCACTCGGTTTTTGCACGTATTTTACGTTCAGAAGCAGATAAATTAGGTTTTCCTTCAAACTTTACAATTTATGATACGCAAGATTCTGTTCGTTTGATAAGTGCTATTATTAAAGAAATGGGGCTGGACAAAGAAAGGTACAAGCCAAAACAGATTTTAAGTCGTATTTCTTCATTTAAAAACAGTTTGGTTACTGTGAAAGCGTATTATAATAATGCAGATTTACAAGAGGCAGATTTGCATGCAAGCAGACCTAAAGTTGGTGAAATTTATAGAAATTATGTAGACAGGTGTTTTAAGGCTGGCGCAATGGATTTTGATGATTTATTGTTAAGAACCAACGAGTTATTAGCTCGTTTTCCTGAGACATTAGCCAAATACCAAGACCGTTTTAGATATATTATGGTAGATGAGTATCAGGATACAAATCATTCTCAATATATCATTGTAAGAGCTTTGGCAGATAAATTTGGTAATATTTGTGTGGTTGGAGATGATTCGCAGAGTATCTACAGTTTTAGGGGTGCGAATATTCAAAATATATTGAATTTTCAGAAAGATTATCCAGATGTAAAAACGTTTAAATTAGAGCAAAACTATAGGTCTACCAGTACTATTGTAAATGCAGCAAATTCTGTGATTGCAAAAAATAAAACGAAGTTAGATAAAGAAGTTTGGACTTCCAATGACGCTGGAGATGCTATTAACGTAATGCGTACTATTTCGGACGGTGAAGAAGGCCGTTTTGTAGCACAATCTATTTGGGAAAACCAGATGAATCATCAATTAACTTCAGATAACTTTTGTGTCTTATACAGAACAAATTCGCAATCTAGAGCGCTTGAAGACGCATTGCGAAAAAAAGGAATTGATTATAAAATTTATGGAGGAATTTCTTTCTATCAAAGAAAAGAAATTAAAGATATTTTGTCTTATTTACGCATTTTAATCAACCCGAATGATGAAGAAGCGTTGAAAAGAATTATCAATTACCCTGCTCGTGGAATTGGAGCGACCACTATCGATAAGTTAACAATAGCTGCGAACCATTATAAAAAATCTATTTTTGACGTTTTAAAGTATATTGATAAAATCGATTTAAAAATAAATTCTGGAACCAAAAACAAGCTTCAGAATTTTATGAATATGATGTTGCGACTTCAGATAGAATCGCAAACTAAAAATGCATTTGAAATTACAGAAATTGTTGTAAAACAAGCCCAATTAATAAAAGATTTAGAAAAAGATGGCACGCCAGAAGCAGTTAGTAAAGTTGAAAATGTTCAGGAATTATTAAATGGAATTAAAGATTTTATTACAGATAAAATAGAACAAGGAGAAGATGCTTCTTTAACATCATTTTTAGAGGATGTGGCTTTGGCTACAGATTTCGATTCAGAAAAAAATGATGACAAGCCAACAGTCTCTTTAATGACCATTCACCAATCTAAAGGATTGGAATATATGTATGTATACGTAGTTGGTTTAGAAGAAAATTTATTTCCTTCTGCGATGAGTATGAGCACTAGAAGCGAGTTAGAAGAAGAGCGCAGATTATTTTATGTGGCGTTAACGAGAGCAGAGAAAGTAGCGTATTTAACCTATGCACAAACGCGTTATAGATGGGGAAAATTAGTAGATGCAGAGCCCAGTAGGTTTTTAGAAGAAATAGACAATCAATATTTACATTATATTACGCCAAAAGCACCAGAACCTTCTATAAATAGGTTTGTAGATAAAAGTATTTTTGATGATGCACCAAAGGGAATTCGTTTTCAAAAACCGATTCAACGAAAAAAAATGGAGCGAGATATCTCTAAAAAGAAAGAGATTACTGTTCCAAAAAACTTAAAGAAAATCTCTCAGGTGAGCCCAAAGATGAATCTTTTTGATGGCGATATTATTGCAGGGAATATTGTAGAACACAACAGATTTGGTACCGGAACCGTTTTAGGTGTCGAAGGAAAAGGACCAGATAAAAAAGCAGAAATTCAATTTACAACTGCAGGAAAGAAGAAATTATTGTTGCAATTTGCTAAATTAAAGGTGATTGGTTAAAAATCACTTTAAAAACTAAAAATAAATTGTTATTTTGCAGGCTTAAAGAACTACAACATATAAATTGTCAGTTCGAATGTTTTTTTTGATTGAAATTAAAAAAAGGCATTGAGAACATACTTCAAAAATAAATAAATGACATTCGACTTAGAATACAATTCAGAAAGACCGTTAATGATAATTCCAGAATACGGCAGACATATACAAAAATTAGTAGACCATTGTTTGGCTTTAGAAACGAAAGAAGAACGTGATAAAATGGCAAAGGCTATTGTAGATGTTATGGGGAATTTACAACCACATTTGCGTGACGTTCCAGATTTTAAACATAAACTTTGGGATCAATTGTATATTATGGCAGATTTTAAATTAGATGTAGAATCTCCTTATCCACAGCCATCAAAAGAAGAGTTGCAAGAAAAGCCAGAAGGTTTACCATATCCAAAGTCTGCTTCTAGGTACCGGTATTACGGTAACAATATTCAAACAATGATAGACATTGCTTTAAGTTGGGAAGAAGGCGATAAAAAAGAAGCATTGGTTTTTACGATTGCAAATCATATGAAAAAATGTTATCTGAATTGGAACAAAGATACCGTAGATGATGCCGTGATTTTTAAGCATTTATTCGATTTATCTGATGGAAAATTAGATTTAAGAGAAACAGAAGAAGCACTTTCTGAAACGAAGAACTTATTGAGAAAAAGAAACTCTCAAGGTCAGAATAATACAAAAACTACGTATAAGAAGCCCCAGCATAGCAATCAGCACAGTAACCAAAGTAAAACAAGAAAAAGGTAAGAGTCTATGGCATCATTTAAAATTGAAGGCGGTCATAAATTAAACGGAACCATTACTCCACAAGGAGCAAAAAATGAGGTTTTACAGATACTTTGTGCTGTTTTATTAACACCAGAAAGAATTGTAGTACAGAATGTTCCAGATATTATTGATGTAAATAAATTGATTTTTATTCTTGGAGAATTAGGGGTGAAAGTTGAAAAATTAAGCAGGAATTCGTATGCTTTTAAAGCAGATGAAATCAATTTAAAATATTTAGAATCAGAAGATTTTAAAAGAGATGGTAGTTCTTTAAGAGGTTCTATTATGATTGTTGGTCCATTATTAGCTCGTTTCGGAAAAGGATATATTCCACGTCCTGGAGGAGATAAAATTGGTCGCAGACGTTTAGACACTCATTTTGAGGGCTTTATTCGATTAGGTGCAAAATTTAGATACAACAAAGAAGAACGTTTTTACGGAGTAGAAGCAGCAGAGTTGCACGGGGTAGAAATGTTGTTAGATGAAGCTTCTGTAACTGGTACGGCTAATATTTTAATGGCTGCTGTTTTAGCTACAGGAACTACAAAAATTTACAATGCCGCTTGTGAGCCTTACATTCAACAACTCTCGAAGATGTTGAATTCTATGGGTGCAAAAATTTCTGGTGTAGGCTCTAACTTATTAATTATTGAAGGTGTAAAAGCTTTAGGTGGTTGTGAGCACAGAGTATTGCCAGATATGATTGAAATTGGTTCTTGGATTGGTGTTGCTGTAATGACGCGCTCTGAGTTAACCATTAAAGATGTTAGTTGGGAGAATTTAGGTCAAATACCTAATGTGTTCAGAAAATTAGGAGTTCAATTAGAGAAAAGAGGAGATGATATCTACATTCCAGAACAAGCATCTTATGAAATTCAAAACTATATAGACGGCTCTGTTTTAACGGTTGCAGATGCACCTTGGCCTGGTTTTACGCCAGACTTGTTAAGCATTGTTTTGGTCATTGCTACGCAAGCAAAAGGAACCGTATTAATTCATCAAAAAATGTTTGAGAGCAGGTTGTTTTTTGTTGATAAATTGATTGATATGGGTGCAAAAGTTATTTTATGTGACCCGCATAGAGCTACAGTAATAGGAATGAACTTTGAAAGCTCATTAAAGGCAACGAAAATGACATCACCAGATATTAGAGCAGGTATTTCTTTATTAATTGCAGCTTTATCTGCAAAAGGGACTTCTATTATAAACAACATAGAACAAATAGACAGAGGATACGAAAATATAGAAGCACGTTTAAAATCTATTGGTGCAAAAATTGAAAGAATTGAAGGTTAAGAAGAAGCTTTAAAATTGAGAAAAAAGAAAAAGTTTTATTAATTATTTTAATTTAACTTTTTAACATGATAAGAAACTTATATAGTGAAGAGTGGAAAGACATTCAGTTCGATGAAGTGATTTCTTTAGAAAAAAAGTTTAAAGTTTCTAACCACGGAAGGATTATTGTTTGCGGGGTCAGTGAAGAATTCCTTAAAAAGAAATCATACATTAACTTTTATGAGACTATTTCTTTAAAACAAGAAATTAATAAGAAGACTACCAGTAGATATGTGCATAAGATAGTAGCGCAACATTTTTTAGAAAAAGAAAATGAAGAACAGCTTTATGTAATTCATGTCGATTATGATAAAAATAATAATCATGTAGAAAATTTAAGGTGGACTTCAAAAAGAGAGAAAGAATTACACCAATTTAACAATCCAACCTGGGACGCTATTGTTAAAAGTAGAAAGAAAGGGAATGCGAAATTAACGGAAGGCAAAGTGAAAATTATCAAACGCCAACTTAAAAATAAAAGAACAAGAATAACAATGATTGCCAAACGTTTTGGTGTTTCAGATATGCAAATACATAGAATAAAATCTGGCGAAAATTGGGGAAACGTTTCCGAATAAACTAGCAGTAAATAATGCGTAAAAAATAGTGTCAGTTTGACACTATTTTTTTGTTGGCAACATTTTTGCAAATAGAGGGTAGACAATTTAATGATTACAACGAAATGAGTAAGAAAGATAAAATAGAGCAGGAAGAAATAATAAACGAACAAGAAGCGGTTCAAGTTGAAGAAAGTCAAGAAGTTGAAGCGGAAGCGGTAATAGAAGAACCAACTCCAGAAGAACTTATTCAAGCAGCAAATGATAAGTTTTTACGTTTGTTTGCAGAGTTTGAAAACTACAAAAAGAGAACAACTAAAGAAAGAATAGAGTTGTTTAAAACTGCAGGGCAAGAAGTAATGACATCTTTACTGCCAGTTGTAGATGATTTCGAGCGTGCTTTGTCACATATTGAAGAAAATAAAGAAACAGCAGAATTAAAAAAAGGAGTTTTATTAATTTACCAAAAATTTTATAACACTTTAGAGTTAAAAGGACTTTCAAAAGTAGAAACAAATGCTGGTGACGCCTTTGATGCTGAAATTCATGAAGCAATTACCCAAATTCCTGCACCTACAGAAGATTTAAAAGGAAAGGTAATTGACTGTATCGAAAAAGGATACAAATTAGGAGATAAAATTATTAGATACCCTAAAGTGGTTATTGGACAATAAACATAGTAAACAGTAGCAGTAAACAGTAAGCACTGAAAATTGAGACTGAAAACTGAGATTAAAAAAATATGGCAAAACAAGATTTTTACGACACATTAGATCTTTCAAAATCTGCTACGCAAGCAGAAATCAAGAAAGGCTATAGAAAAATGGCTATTAAATACCATCCAGATAAAAATCCGGATGATACGACGGCTGAAGAAAATTTTAAAAAGGCTGCAGAAGCTTATGAAATTTTAAGCGACCCGAACAAAAAAGCACGTTATGACCAATATGGTCACGCAGGTTTTGATGGACCTCAAGGCGGCGGTGGCGGCGGATTTGGTGGCGGTGGCATGAATATGGATGACATATTTAGTCAGTTTGGAGATATTTTTGGCGGCGGCGGTGGCGGCGGTTTTGGTGGTTTTGGCGGCGGCGGTGGTCAACGTCAGGCAAGAGTTAAAGGAGGAAATATGCGAATTCGTGTAAAGCTTACTTTAGAAGAAATAGCCAAAGGCGTAGAAAAGAATGTAAAAGTTCGCAGAAAAGTGCAGGCAGACGGTGTTTCTTACAAAACATGTACAACTTGTAATGGATCTGGGCAGCAAATGCGCGTTACCAATACTATTTTAGGTAGAATGCAAACTGCAGTAACTTGTGGCACTTGTTCTGGAGCAGGAGAAATTATTAATAATAAACCAGATGGAGCGGATGCACAAGGTTTAATTATTAAAGAAGAAACTGTTTCTATAAATATTCCTGCAGGAGTTACAGAAGGAGTGCAGTTGAAAGTAGGAGGAAAAGGGAATGATGCTCCAGGAAAAAATTCTATTTCAGGAGATCTTTTAGTTTTAATTGAAGAGATACCTCATGAAACTTTAAAAAGAGAAGGAACAAATGTACATTATGACCTGTATATTAATTTTTCTGAGGCTGTTTTAGGAACTAGTCGAGAAGTAGATACTGTTTCAGGGAAAGTTAAAATTAAGATTGATGGTGGCTCGCAATCTGGTAAAATTTTAAGATTAAAAGGAAAAGGGTTGCCAAGTATTGAAAGATATGGAACAGGAGACTTTCTAATTCATATCAATGTTTGGACACCGAAGGAATTAAACAAAGAACAGAGACAGTTTTTTGAAAAAATGACAGATACCGAAAATTTTAAACCGGCTCCGAATAAATCTGATAAATCTTTTTTTGAAAAGGTAAAAGACATGTTTTCATAATTTCGAAAAAAACATAAAAATAAATAACGAATCTTATAAATAAAATATTGTTTTTAAGAAGATTTAATTTATATTTGTAGTGTTGTTGATTTATCAGCAACACTTTTTCTTTTTCATAGCAATTTTTCCCACTCAATTTATTGAGTGGGTTTTTTTTATGAAAAGAAATTGTATTTTTGCAACATATTAAAAAATAAGCAGGCTTATCTTATCGTCACGCTTTTTAGCGTGTAGGAAAGTCCGGACACCATAGAGTATCATAGCGGATAACGTCCGTCCAGCGTAAGTTGAGGACCAGTGCAACAGAAAGCAAGTACAGTTCGGCTGTAGTGAAACCAGGTAAACTCTATGAGGTGCAATGCCATGTATATTAGAGCTTGAGAGCTACTCGCTCGATTCTAAAGGGTAGGCAGATTGATTCTAAGAGCAATTTTAGAGCGAGATAAATGATAAGAACCTTTTAAAGGGAACAGAATTCGGCTTATTAGCCTGCTTTTTTAATATTATAATTATCATATTTTCACTTTATGATAAAATGTACTGCTTTTAATTATCAAATTATTAGTATTTAGAGTTATAATTTTTTTTTATTCAATAATTGTAGCTATCTATTATTTATCTTTCAAAATTCACTTAAAAACTGTAGTTTTGTTTTACCTATAATCATAAAATTTAATTAGAATATGGCCTTTGATATTGAGATGATCAAAAATGTGTACGCAAACGTTGTAGAACGCGTTAATGCAGCACGTGAAATAACAGGAAAACCTTTAACTTTAGCAGAAAAAATATTGTATAGTCACCTTTGGGATGGAAGTTCAAAAAAAGCTTTTGTTAGAGGAGAGGATTATGTAGATTTTGCTCCAGATAGAATTGCTTTACAAGATGCAACAGCACAGATGGCTTTGTTGCAATTTATGCAAGCTGGTAAAACCAAAGTTGCGGTTCCTACTACAACACACTGTGATCACTTAATTCAAGCTAAAGACGGAGCAAGCACAGATTTACAATCTGCTTTAAATACAAGCAACGAAGTTTTTAATTTTCTAGAGTCTGTATCTAATAAATACGGTTTAGGTTTTTGGAAACCAGGAGCAGGAATTATTCATCAAGTAGTTTTAGAAAACTACGCATTTCCGGGAGGAATGATGATTGGTACAGATTCCCACACCGTAAATGCTGGTGGTTTAGGTATGGTTGCTATTGGTGTTGGTGGTGCAGATGCCGTAGATGTAATGGCAGGAATGGCTTGGGAATTAAAGTTTCCTAAACTAATAGGAGTAAAATTAACCGGAAAACTTTCTGGTTGGACTGCACCAAAAGATGTTATTTTGAAAGTAGCAGAAATTGTTTCAGCAAAAGGTGGAACAGGAGCTATTGTAGAATATTTTGGTGAAGGAGCAACGTCAATGTCATGTACAGGAAAAGGTACCATTTGCAATATGGGAGCTGAAATAGGAGCAACGACATCAACATTTGGTTATGACGAGTCTATGGAACGTTATTTACGTGCTACAGATAGAAGTGATGTTGCAGATGCTGCAAATAAAGTAAAAGAGTATTTAACAGGAGATGCTGAAGTATACGCAAATCCAGAAGCATATTTTGACCAAGTTATCGAAATTAACTTATCAGAATTAAGTCCTTTATTAAATGGACCTTTTACGCCAGATTTATCTACCAAAGTTGGTGCTGATATGACGGAAAAAGCAAATGCGAATGATTGGCCATTAAAGGTGGAATGGGGATTGATTGGTTCTTGTACAAACTCTTCTTATGAAGATTTATCAAGAGCATCATCAATTGCACAACAAGCAATTGACAAAGGTTTAAAAATGAAATCGGAATTAGGAATTAATCCAGGTTCTGAAAAAGTAAGATATACTGCAGATAGAGATGGTATTTTAGGAGTTTTTGAAAAATTAGATGCTAAAATATTTACAAATGCTTGTGGACCTTGTATTGGTCAATGGGCAAGATATTCAGATCCTGCAAATGCACCAAAAAACTCTATAATTCATTCGTTTAACAGAAACTTTGCAAAACGTGCAGATGGAAATCCGAATACGCATGCATTTGTGGCTTCACCAGAAATGGTTGCAGCAGTTGCCATTGCAGGTCGTTTAGATTTTAATCCAATGAAAGATAAGTTGATAAATGAAAACGGAGTAGAAGTAATGTTAGACGAACCAACAGGATGGGAATTACCTCCAAAAGGTTTTGAAGTAAAAGATGATGGTTATTTAGCACCAGAAGAAGACGGAAGTCATGTTGAAATTTCAGTAAATAAAGAATCTGAAAGATTACAATTGTTGGAGCCATTTACTCCATTAGGAAATACATTAGACGGTCTTAAATTGTTAATCAAAGCACATGGTAAATGTACTACAGATCATATTTCGATGGCAGGACCATGGTTGCGTTTTAGAGGGCATTTAGATAATATTTCTAATAATTGTTTAATTGGTGCTGTAAACGCTTTTGGTATGAAAACCAATTTTGTTAAAAATCAACTCACCGGAGATTTTGGAGGTGTACCAGACACTGCTAGAGTTTATAAAGCAGCAGGAATTAAAACAATTGTTGTTGGAGATCATAATTATGGTGAAGGTTCTTCAAGAGAACATGCTGCTATGGAGCCAAGACATTTAGGGGTTGCTGCAGTTTTAGTAAAATCTTTTGCCAGAATTCATGAAACAAACTTAAAGAAACAAGGAATGTTAGGTTTAACATTTGAAAATGAAGCAGATTACGACTTAATACAAGAAGATGATACCTTTAACTTTGTAGATTTAAACGAATTTACTCCTGGGAAACCTTTAACCATAGAGGTTGTACACGTAGATAGTTCTAAAGATATGATCATAGCAAATCATACTTATAATGCAGGACAAATTAAATGGTATAATGAGGGTTCTGCCTTAAACTTAATTAAAAAAGAAAATGCTTAATAGTTAAGTATGTAATATAAAACTCTCGATGAAATTCGAGGGTTTTTTTGTTTTATAAATTATGAGCACAAACAACTTCAATCAGTTTTTGAATCAGATTTCAGATATTCCACTTCCTGTAGTCGATGTCCAAATTCCTTTAGATAGCTATATCCCTATAGATATTTCTGAAAATAATAAAGATTTATTAAACTTTAATGTGGCTTCGGCAGAAGAATGGGAAATGTACATAACCTCTTATTTAGGTATGCATAAGAAGCAAGTTGCTTTTGGTGGCTATATAGAAAAAAGAGCTCTCTATGATAGGAGTGATTATTTTAAAAACGTAGCGGAAAGCGAGAAGAGAAATATTCATTTAGGAACTGATTTATGGTGTAAAGCGCATACAGATGTATTAGCAGTATTGGCTGGAGAAGTACATAGCTTTAAGTACAATAGTAACTATGGCGACTATGGACCAACTATTATTTTAAGACACGTTATAAAGGACGAAATCTTCTATTCTTTGTATGGCCATTTATCAACGCAATCCCTTGAAAACATTAAAATTGGTGCTGCTGTTTTGCAAGGGCAGGTTATCGGAACTTTGGGAGTTGCTGCTGTAAACGGAGATTACGCGCCACATTTACATTTTCAAATTATTAGGAATTTAGAAGATAATTTTGGAGATTATCCAGGAGTTGCCTCTGAAAATGACATTCCGTTTTATAAGAGTAATTGTCCAGATCCTAATTTATTATTAAAATTAAAGTAAAAAAAGTATTTCTTGTGCCAAATATTTTTAAAATGGTTGTTACCGTTTTAAAACTTGATCGATACTTTGTAGTATAATTTTACATCCTTTTTTAAGGTCTTCATCTGTGATAGTAAGCGGAGGTGAGATTCTCATTGCACTACCTTCAAATAGTAAAAAGAAGAGAATTAATCCGTTTTCTAAACATTGAAGAATAATTTGTGATGCAATATCTGGCGTTTCAACAAGTGCTGCCAGCATTAAACCTTTTCCTCTAATTTCATTGATAGCTGGATGCTGTAAATGCTTTCTTATAATTTGTTCTTTCCGTAAACTTTCAGCCAATAAATTTTGATCTAAAATTGCTGTTACGGTTGCTTTCCCTGCAGCTGCAATTACGGGGTGCCCAGCAAAAGTAGAAATATGACCTAATTTAGGATTGTCCTTTAATAGACTCATCATTTCAAAGGAAGAAATAAAAGCACCAATGGGCATTCCACCACCTAAACCTTTTCCTGTAATGATAATATCAGGTACTACATTGTAATTTTCAAAACCCCAAAAAGTACCTGTTCTGCCAATTCCGGTTTGAATTTCATCTAGAATTAAAAGCGCTCCAACTGCATCACATTTCTGTTTTATCTTTTGTAAAAAGTTATCTCTGGGCTCAATAAAACCTGCGCCTCCTTGTATGGTTTCTAAAATTACTGCAGCTGTTTTTTTTGTAATTTTGTTCAAGCAAAAGTCACAATTAAAGGCTATAAATTTAGTACCCGGAATTAAAGGTCTAAATGCCTGATTCTGTCTTTCTACTCCGGAAACGCTCATTGCTCCCATGGTGTTGCCATGATATGAGTTTTTTGCAGCAATAATTTCTGATCTATTGGTAACTCTTTTAGCGAGTTTTAATGCCCCTTCTGTTGCCTCTGTGCCTGAGTTTGTAAGGTAAACTGAGTTTAAATTTTCAGGAGAGTTTTCTGCTAAAATCTTACACAATTCTACTTGGGGTTTCTGAATAAACTCGCCATACACCATCACATGTGCGTACGCATCTAACTGATTTTTAATAGCATCTGTAACTTTAGGGTGGTTGTGCCCCAAGCTATTTGCAGAAACACCGGCAACAAAGTCTAAATATGCTTTACCGGAAGTGTCATAAATATAACTTCCTTTTGCGTGAGAGATTTCTATCGCAAGAGGATGTGGAGAAGTTTGCGCCTGGTATTTGAAAAAATCCTTTTTCATTTAATTTTTGTTAAAGGAAGTTTCTTTCCTCTTTTTTTTAGAATCCTCTATGAATGAGGGTTTCTTGATATCTTCGTTCCTTTTTTTAGGAGCTTCTTTCTCATCACCTTTCTTGAAAATGTCTTCCTTTGTCTTTGGTTGTTCACTTTCTCTCCAAATAAAACCTTCTAATCTTCTTGATTCTTCTGGGAAAAGAGAGGGTGGATATGTTTTTCCTTCCGAAGTTTTTAAATATTTTATGGTGTTGATTTGTCCTTTTTCTAGTGTGAATTCAATATTACTAGAAATTTCTTTTGTGATGGTTTCTATGCTATCGGTTTCTTCATTTCGGTTGTAGTAAACAGATTCTGCATTGCCTTTTACCAAAAGGTTATTTAGTTTGTTTGCTGTAAACTTACCAAACATATTTCTTCCTTTTATTTGATTAAAATTGCTGGTAGATAAAGAATCTTTAGAAACTATAAAAGCATTGCTTAGTACTTTTAATGAATCTAATTTTTCAGTTACTACGTCTGATAATAAATGAATGGTATCTCCTGTAATTTGATTCCGATCTGACCATAAAACCGGATTTATAAACATTTTAGTAATTCCGCTTGCTTGGTCCGTATGAATAGAATCGCACTTCCCTTGCAAATCAGATTTAAATATTTTAACGTTATGATAGGTTCTTACAATTCTTTTTTCAGGAATTCCCGTTACTAACAGCGTGTCTCCATGAATAAATGTAGAGTCTTTCTCTACAATAGAAATGGCAACGGCTCTTTTGATAATAATAAGCGAATCGCTCTTTTCAAAAATCTCGGCATAATTTCCTCTGGTTACAAAGTTTTTTACGGTATCTATTACTTGTATATTATTGGTGGCAGAAGCAAATCCCTTTTTTTTATCATAATACAAACTATCGCCTTCTATGGTTCTTTCTTTGAGATATAGCTTTGCATTCTTAACAAAATAAGAAATATCTGTTTTTGTGTTGTAGAAACCACGTTCGCAATATATTTTATTTTCGTTCTCTGTATTGGTGATGGTAGACGGACCATACAAATAAGTGAAACCAGAATTTGTATAATAGTCTAAATGATTGGAAACTAAGTTGTGTTCTGGATTTACAACACTTACTCTTGTGGTGGCCGTAAATTTCTTTGTTTCTAAATAATAGGTTCCGTTTTTACTCTTTAAGGTGTTGGTTTTGTCTTTTATGGTTGCGTAACTTTGGTAGTATAATTTTTGGTTCAATCTGTCAAACTGCAAGGTGTCTGAAGTCAACGTCATTTCTGGGTCTTTTAAAACCACATTTCCCCAGGATAATGCTTGTTTAGAGTTGGCGTCGTAATCCAGATAATCACTTGTTTGTGTAATGGTATCTCCTTGGTTGACCACCACATGTTCTAAGGCTTTAAAAAAGTTCTCTTTCTGATAAAATAAAGCTTGCTTGCAGGTAAGTATAGCACCAGCATGTATCATTTTAACGTTACCAATTAGAACAGTAGCTCCAGGGTATTTTTCTTCATCTACATATTGTTGCGCTGCAGAATAAATCATTTTTTGAGATTGTGAAAATCCCAAACAATTAAATAGGAGGAAAGTGAATAGAATTAGTTTGTTCAAATGCTATATTTTACACAAAAATACTGAAAAGATTACCTCTTAACTATTAAAGAAAAGCAAAAATTAAATATGTGGTAATAAAAAAGCATCTTTTAGAATTCTAAAAGATGCTTTTTATACAATGGTATCAATTATAATTATCTTACAATGGTTTGTTTTCTGTCTGGACCAACAGATACAATTTTTACAGGAACTCCTGTTTCTTTTTCTATAAAAGCGACGTAATCCATTAGGTTCTTTGGCAATTGGTCTGCAGAAGTCATTTTTGTTAAGTCTTCATCCCATCCTTTAAATTTAGAATAGTTTACAGAAACATTTTCTGGTTCTATGTTGTAAGGAAAATGAGAAATTTCTTCCCCTTTATAATTGTAAGAAGTACATATTTTTAAAGTATCAAATCCAGAAAGCACATCCCCTTTCATCATCATTAATTGGGTAACACCATTTACATCTACAGCATATTTAAGTGCCACTAGATCTAACCAACCACATCTTCTTGGTCTTCCTGTTGTTGCTCCAAACTCTTGACCAACTCTAGCCATTTCTTCTCCGTCTTCATCAAATAATTCTGTAGGAAAAGGACCCGAACCAACACGCGTTGTATAGGCTTTGAAAATGCCGTATACCTCACCAATTTTATTTGGTGCAACCCCTAAACCAGTACAAGCACCAGCAGCAGTTGTGTTTGAGGAAGTTACAAAAGGGTACGTACCAAAATCGATATCTAACAAAGAGCCTTGTGCACCTTCTGCTAAAATTGTTTTTTTATCTTTAATAGCTTGGTTTAAAAATTCTTCACTGTCAATAAATTGTAAGGTTCTCAATTTTTCGATTCCTTTGTCAAACTCTGCCTCTAATTCTTCTAAGTTGTATTCAATTTTAATGTTAAAGTAGTCTAACATCCCTAAATGCTTGGCTGTTAAAGCATGGTATTTTTCTTTCCAGTTTTCCATTTCTAAATCTCCAACTCGCATTCCGTTTCTACCGGTCTTGTCCATATAAGTTGGGCCAATTCCTTTTAAAGTAGAGCCAATTTTTGCTTTTCCTTTAGACGTTTCAGACGCTGCGTCTAATAACCTATGCGTTGGTAGAATTAAATGGGCTTTTCTAGAAATTAATAATTTTGTAGTATAATCAACCTTATGCTTATCTAAATTTTCTAATTCCTTTTTAAAGATTACGGGATCTATCACGACACCGTTACCAACAACATTTAATGCTGTCTTATGAAAAATTCCTGAAGGAATTGTATGTAAAACGTGTTTGTGTCCATCAAAAATTAGTGTATGTCCTGCATTTGGACCACCTTGAAAGCGCGCAATAATATCATAGTTGGTAGTTAATACATCTACAATTTTACCTTTTCCTTCGTCTCCCCATTGCAATCCCAGTAATAAATCTACAGCCATTAGTTGTTTAATTTGTTTCCCAAAATAGTTGGGAGTGTTGTTTGTGTTTTTTGTTAATTAAGATTCTTTCTTTTTTGTTCCGTAAAAATAAAGAGAATGATTTTGAATATCAATATCAAAAATATCTTCAATAGTTTTTTTGATTACCTGAATTCTAGGATCACAGAATTCTTTTACTTCGCCAGTATCTGTAAAGATTACATGATCGTGGTTTTTGTCAAAGTAACTTTTTTCGTAACGTGCCATCGACTGTCCATCAAATTGATGTTTTCTTACCAGGTTACAATTCAATAAAATTTCTATGGTATTGTAGAGCGTTGCTCTACTAACTCTATAATTCTTGTTTTTCATCTTAATATAGAGAGATTCTATATCAAAATGCTCATCTGCATCATATATTTCCTGAAGAATGGCATAACGCTCAGGTGTTTTTCTGTGCTTATTTTCTTCTAAATAAGATGTAAATACTTTTTTTACTACTTCTTGATTCTCAAGAGAGTTGCTCATTGGGTTAGATTTTACAAAAAGACAAATTTACAGTTATTTCTGAATAAATTACTTGTTTTTGAAGATGATATTTATAAACTATTAACACGCGCTACTTTTTTTACGCCTTCTACTTTTTGAATGCTTTTCATTAATTTATTTAATTGTCCGCTATTCTTAACACTCAAGCTAATTTTTCCGTCAAAAACTCCTTCATTACCGGCAATGTTTATACTGTTGATAAATACCCCCATATTGCTAGAAATAATTCTACTTAAATCATTAATGATTCCTTTATTGTCCACACCACTAATATGTAAAATTACTTTGAAGTCTTGTTTTGTAGAGTCGATCCATTTTGCTTGCATAATTCTGTAAGCATAATTAGATTGCAAAGAAATTGCATTTGGACAATTTTTTTTATGAATCTTAATGCCTTCATTAATTGTTAAAAATCCAAAAACGGTATCTCCGGGAATAGGAGTACAGCACTTAGATAAGGTATAATCTAGCTTTTCTTCTTCTTTCCCAAAAACCAACGCATCATACTTATTAGAAACTTCATCTGTTTCTACAAGGTCTTTATTACTAGGCGTTCTTCTTAGTTTCGTTTTAAAGAAATTTAGAATGGTACTATTTCTTTGGGCAACAAATGCTTTTAAATTGGTGTTGTCTATAGCGCCATTTCCAATTCTAAAAAACAAATCGAAACTGGTTCTAACCTTGAAGAAACCAACAAGTTCATTAATTGTCCTTTCGTTGTAAGGTATTTTTAAATGGCGTAATTTTCTTGCCAAAATGGCTTTACCCTCTTCTGCAATTAACTTCTCTTCGTCTTTTAAAGCTGCTCTAATTTTTGTTTTTGCTCTGGCAGTAATAACAAAATCTAGCCATCTGGCATTTGGTTTGTTATGCGTGCTGGTAATAACTTCTATCTGATCACCACTTTTTAAAGTATGACTTAAAGGTACCAATTTACCGTTTACCTTCGCTCCTCTGCATTTTAAGCCCACATCTGTATGCACTGTAAATGCAAAATCCAATGCAGAAGCATCTTTAGGCAATGACTTTAATTCGCCTTTTGGTGTAAAAACATAAATTTCTTTAGAATAGAGGTTTAATTTAAATTCTTCCACAAAATCTACGGCGTTTAAACTCTGACTTTCTAAAGATTCCTTTAATCTATTTAGCCAAGTATCGAGGCCATTTTCATGGTTGTCTCCTTGTTTGTATTTAAAATGTGCAGCATAGCCTTTTTCTGCAATTTCGTTCATTCTACTTGATCTAATTTGGACTTCTACCCATTGCGCATCTGGTCCTACAACTGTAATGTGAAGCGCTTCATAGCCTGTAGATTTCGGTTGTGATATCCAATCTCTTAGACGGGTTGGGTTGGGTTTAAAATAATCTGTTACAATGGTATAAATTTTCCAAGCATCAAATTTATCATCATCTGAAGTAGGCGCGTAAATAATTCGGATGGCATATTTGTCATACACTTCTTCAAAAGTTACGTTTTGCTTGCGCATTTTTCTACGAATAGAATAAATAGATTTAAAACGCCCTTTAATGTCATAGGTAAAATTCTCTTTGTCTAAACCTTTCTTTAAGGTCTCAGCAAAGGTTTCTAAATATTTCTGTTGCTCTTCTTTACTTTCTTTTATCTTGGTAATAATGTCATTAAAAACTTCTGGCTCTGTGTATTTTAAACCTAAATCTTCTAGCTCAGTTTTAATATTATACAAACCTAAACGGTGTGCTAATGGGGCATAAATGTATAAGGTTTCTGAAGCTATTTTTACCTGTTTGTGGTCAGGCATTGCATCCATTGTTTGCATGTTGTGCAACCTATCTGCAATTTTTATGAGAATAACCCGAACATCATCATTTAAGGTTAAGAGCATTTTCCTAAAATTCTCTGCCTGTATAGAAGCGTCTTGTTCTTTGTTTAAGCGAGAAATTTTTGTGAGTCCATTTACAATTCTAGCAATGGTCTCTCCAAACAACTGCTCCATATCATCTAAGGTATACTCGGTATCTTCAACAACGTCATGCAACAAGGCTGCAGCAATAGAAGTTGCACCCAAACCAATTTCCATCGCTACAATTTTAGCGACTGCTATGGGATGAAAAATATAAGGCTCTCCTGTCTTTCTACGCTGACTAGAATGCGCATCTACTGCAATTTCAAAGGCTTTTCTAATGAGTTTTTTATCTTCTAGAGACAAAATTTCATAGGTGCCTTTTAGCAAATCTTTATATCTGCTTGCAATCTCTTTATTTTCTTCTTCTATGGTTGCTGTGTATAGCATAAATTACTTTGAAGATTTGTTGTTTATAATCTAAAGTGAATTTAAGAATAAGATTTTTAACCGACAAGAATTTGATTGGGGAAGTTTTTGGGTTTTTTACTGAAGTGCTTCGTTATCTATCTGCTTTCTATTTTTATTCAATTATTGGATATATATTATTTATATTTATTCTTAATTTTTAGAATTAAAATGGCTATAATAGCTAACTAATTATTCGTTTTATAAAAAACCAATACAATTTGTCTTATAAATGTATTCTGATAAAATTTTCGGAGTAGTTTGTAAATGTATCATTTATAAATAGAAAGTAAAATTTATTTTCATAAAAAAAGACCAAGCGAATGCTTGGTCTTAAGGTTGTCAAATAAGGTACTATTATTTGCGTTTTCTACTAGCATATATGGCTGCACCAATAATACCGGCATTGTTTTTAAATTCGGCAACTTTTACGTTAACATCTGCCATTAAGTGGTCTTTAAATCCGTCATATCTTTTGCTAATGCCGCCACCTAATACCACGAGGTTCGGAGAGTATACTAATTGAATATAGGCCAATAAGGCATCAAATCTTTTAGCCCATTCTTGTAGCTTTAAGTTTTCTCTTTTTCTTGCGGAGTCTGCGGTGTGCAACTCAATAATCTCACCATTGGTATGCAGCATTTTACCAATTTCTAAATTCGGAATCAACTTCCCGTTAAAGAACAAGCCAGAGCCAATTCCGGTACCAATAGTAATTACAATGACCACGCCTTTTTCTTTTTTAGCAGCACCTAAGTTTACTTCGGCTAAACCTGCTAAATCGGCATCATTACTTACAAAAAAAGGAAGTTTGCAAACCTTTTTAAAGAGTTTGTCTACTTTTACATTCAGCCATTCTCCGCTTAGGTTTCCAGAATGAATACACTTGCCATTTACAATTGTAGTAGGAAAGCTACAGCCTACCGCCTTGGTCCATTCAAAATGAGCAATCATTTCTTTTACAACTTTAGCCACGGCTTCTGGTGTTGCAGGTTTAGGCGTAGGAATCCTGAATCTTTCAGTTAATAATTCGCCTGTTTTTGTATTTATAACTGCACCTTTAATTCCGGTACCACCAATGTCTATTCCTAATATTTTCATGGTTGTATTTTAAATGCTCTTTGTCTTTTTGCTTCAAACAAAACAATAGCGGCGGCCACAGAGACGTTCATAGAATCTATTTGACCTTGCATGGGTATGTTTATGTTTTGTGTTGCTTTTTCTCTAAAAATGGGAGATAAACCAGTTGCTTCTGTGCCCACAACAATAGCCACAGCTCCTGTATAATTTTCTTTGTGATATTCGTTTGAATTTTGCAAGGTAGTGGCGAAGATATGAATATTGTTTTTTACTAAAAAGGCAATGATTTCTTCTGAAGTACCTACCGCAATTTGATTGGTAAAAACACAACCCACGCTAGCTCTTATGATATTGGCATTGTACAAATCGCTTTTAGGATTTGCAATAAAAACAGCAGCTACATTGGCAGCGTCAGCGGTTCTTAAAAGCGCTCCAATATTGCCAGGTTTTTCTACACCTTCTGCAATTAAAATTAACGGGGTATCTGTTTTAAATTGGATGTTTTCTAGAGAGAAATCTTTTGCTTTTGTAACAGCAATAATACCTTCGGTAGAATCTCTGTAAGCTAATTTCTGATACACTTCTTTAGAAATAACAACTCTATTTACGTTTGCATTAAAGAGGTGTAATACTTCTTGTTCAGAAATTAAGTTCTCAAAATAGAGTACCGTTTCAAATTCATATTCCGCAGCAATTGCCAAAGAGATTTCTCTTTTTCCTTCAATAATAAAAAGTCCCTTTTTTTTACGCTCGCGAGATTTTTCTTGCAGTTTTAAAAGGTCTTTTACATAAGAATTCTGAATACTAGTAATTTCTTTCATTATGGCAAAGATACCTAAATATAGGTATTCTAAAAAGACAGGGTGCATCAATTTTTAGAACAATAAAAAAGGCTCGCTAGTCTGAAATTTCAGATGCGAGCCTTTATCGTTTTGTAAATAAATACTACTTCGTTTTATACTTATCAGAATAGCGTTTCCAAAGTTTTGTTTGGTGCGTTTCTAAACTAATTTTTCTACCTTGAATAAAAGCGGCAGTTAAACTATTGCCCCGCATTTCTAAAGCATCTCCTTCAGAAATAAATAGGGTGGCATCTTTCCCCTTTTTTAAAGAACCTGTAAAAGCATCGATTCCTAAAATTTTAGCAGTGTTTAAAGTAATTAATTGCAAGGCAACTTCTTTATCTAAACCGAAAGCGGCAAAGGTACCTGCATAAAAAGGAAGGTTTCTAGTGTTCATACGTTCCATTTGTCCTTCCATACCTATACTAACCAACACACCTTTATCTATTAATGTTTTTGCAATAGTATATGTAGCGTCGTATGAATCGTCTTCATTATCCGGATTTCTGTGTGGTCTCTCTAAAATAACAGGAATGTTGTTCTTTACTAACAAATCTGCTACTTTGTCTGCATGTGCTCCGTGTACAATTACCAAATTATTAATTCCTAGTTCTTTAGAAATTGTAATGGCATCTGTAATTTCTTTTTGTCCGTTTACATGAATAAAAAGCTTTTTAGAACCGTTGAACAAACCTGCCGTTGCTTGGTATGGCAAATGTGTTTTTGTTTGAATGCCCGCCAAATAATTTTTAGCATTCACAAAATAGGTTTTTATGGCACCAATGTTCTCACTATACTTGGTATCTGGCTTTAAAGCGGGGTCTTCTCCTAACCACCATTTTCCAGAAGTAAAACTAGAAGGCCAATTCATGTGAATAGCATCATCTGTCTGTATGCTTGCATCTTCCCAGTTCCAAGCATCTAATTGTACAATAGAAGAAGTTCCAGAAATTACACCACCTCTAGGGGTTACCTGTGCCATTAAAACTCCGTTTGGTCTCATAGACTCTACCACTTTACTTTCTGCATTGTAGGCTATTAAACTTCTAATATGCGGATTCATAATTCCAATTTCATCTTGGTCATCGGTTGCTTTTACCGCATCTATTTCTACCAAACCTAACGTAGCATTGGCAGCAATAAAACCAGGATACACGTGTTTTCCTTTGGCATTTATAACCGCTCCTTGTCTTGCAATTTTTGTCATTACGCTTCCAACAAAAGTAATTTTACCATCGGCAAACATAATTAGAGAATTTTCAATTATGGTTCCGTCTCCTAAATGTGCCGTAGCACCTTCAATAGAGAAAGCGGTAGTTTGTGCTTCTGCGGGTGTTTGTTGTGCGATGCTATTTCCTACTAAAAAGAAGAACAGCATACTATATATTATTTTTTTCATCATTTTTAGTTTTTAAGTGTTTCTAAAGTATCACAGTGAAAATCACGATCTTTTCTTTTCATAGGCTCCTTTGTTTCACCACCTTTCATTTTTTCATTTAACATTAGGGTAATGAGCTGACTTTTTTCTTCTTTGATTGCAGCACGTTTTTTTACGTCTTCTGCAATGTCAAATAAAACTTTACCGTCTACAATGGTTTTTTCTGCTTTTGCGTAAATAGACATCGGGTGATGGCTCCACAAAACAACATCAGCATCTTTTCCTTCTTTAATACTTCCTACTTTATCATCTATATGTAAAAGTTTAGCAGGATTGATTGTTACTGTTTTCCAAGCTTCTAATTCAGACATTCCACCATACTTTATGGTTTTTGCAGCTTCTTGATTCAAACGTCTCGACATTTCTCTGTCATCTGAATTGATTGCTACGGTTACCCCAGCATTGTGCATAATTGCAGCATTAAAAGGAATGGCATCGTTTACTTCATACTTATAACCCCACCAATCTGAAAACGTAGAACCACCAACGCCGTGTGCTGCCATTTTATCTGCCACTTTGTAGCCTTCTAAAATATGTGTAAAAGTGTTGATTCTAAAATTGAATTTTTCAGCAACCTTCATTAACATATTAATTTCTGACTGCACATAAGAGTGACAAGAGATAAAGCGTTCTCCATTTAAAATTTCAACCAAGGTTTCCATTTCATCGTCTTTTCTAAAAGGTTTTCCACTTTTCTTTACAGCCTCATATTCTTGCGCTCTTGTAAAGTAATCTGTAAATAGTTGCTCAACGCCCATTCTTGTTTGTGGAAAACGGGTTCCGTTAGGACTTCTAGATTGTTTTACATTTTCTCCTAAAGCAAATTTTATAAATTTTGGCGAATTGTCATAAATCATATTCGCTGCATTTTCTCCCCATTTCAATTTGATAATTGCAGAACGCCCACCAATAGGATTTGCAGAACCATGCAATATCTGAGCAGAAGTAGTTCCGCCAGAAAGGTTTCTGTAAATATTAATATCATTTGGGTCTACTACATCTTCTATGGTAACTTCCGCGGAAGAATTTTGTGCGCCTTCATTAATAGCAGAAGCGGCAATGTGAGAATGTTCATCTACAATACCAGCCGTTAAATGTTTTCCTGTACCATCAATCTCTGTTGCTCTTCTTGCTTTTAAGTTTTTTCCAATTTCAGCAATTTTACCATTCTTTAAAAGAACATCTGTGTTTTCTAAAATTCCGGCAGCTTCACTTGTCCAAACGGTCACATTTTTAATTAAAATAGTTTCTGTTTCTGGCATTTTGTAATTTCCAAAACCAAGATTAGGATAACTCACAGGAACCACAACAATAGCGTCCTCTTCCTTCTTTTCTTTGGCCTCTTTTTCCTTGGTGTTTTTACTTACCTGCACACTTGCAGACCAAGAAGTTTCATTTCCTTGAGTGTCATATGCGGTACCTTCCATTACGTTGGCAGCGTTTATTATTTTACCAAGCATTCTAGTATATACACTGTCTTCATTTAGTGTAATAGAAATCCATTCTTCTTTAAAATAAAATTTAGACTTTACCTTATCGCCCTCCATTTTAACTGTCGCTTTTTGTTTTGCTCCTTTGCCAGAAATGGTTAGATCGTAATTTTTATTATTTACAGACAACATATAGTTTCCTGTAATGTCTTTGATAGACATATCATTTACTACATTTTTAGCACCTTGTACCCAGTTTTCATAGAGGGTCGTTTTTGCATCAAAAATATCTCCAGAAGTAACTATAAAGTTTGCGTAACTTCCTACATTTAAGTTTCCAATAGCATTATTGCCAAGAATACTTGCAGGAATAGTTGTTAAAGAAGCCAACGCTTTCTCTTTATCAAAACCATACTTTATCGCTTTTTGCAAGTTCTTATGAAAGGTTTTTACAGATTTTAAAGAACGGGTAGTCAAAGCAAAATTAATTCCGTTTTCTGATAATACTTTTAAATTAGAAGGCTCTTGATTCCATTTACGCATGTCTCTTAAAGAAATTTGTTGCGCTAAAAGCGGATTCGAAACATCATAGGCTTTACTAAAATTAATAGGAATGATAAAGTTAGCATTGGTGCTTTTTACATCACCAATTCTTTCAAACTCATCTCCAGAGCCTACAATGGTGTATTGAATCCCGAATTCATCACCAACTTTATCTGCTCTTACCGCATCCAATAAATTATTGGTTTCAAAAATTTGAGTTAAGTTTTTATTTTCATTTAAAGCCTCCAAAGCCAAATCTGTATTTTTCATGTTGCCGTTTGCATACCAAGCAGCATCATTATAGGTTTGTCTTAACAGTGCCATTGCGCCCATTCTAGAACCAGGATACGCTTGTTTAGAAAGCGCACTTTTTGAAAAAGATAAGTATTGTGCAGACTTGGTGTCTAAAATTCTATAGGCATTAGAAGCATTGGGGTTCAATGCAATTAACAATCCGTTTCCACGAATAATACCGTCTTGCAGGTGTGTATTTACAACTCCGAAACCAGCATCTAAAAGTTCTTTTGCTTTTTTAGTGTCAAAAGAAAAGTCGTTCAAAGGATTGATATCTGGTCTGATATGATCATTCCAATAATATCCCTCACGAGAAGGTTCATATTGTGCTGTTCTAGATCTTCCGGTAGCAGATTTTGGTTTTTTAACTCCGAAATCTGAGTATGCATCTATAAAAGAAGGATACACTGTTTTTCCTGAAAGGTCTACAATTTTTGCTCCTTTAGGAATTGTAACATTTTTGCCAACCTCAATTACTTTACCGTCTTCAATTAGTAGAGTCCCCTTTTTAAGCACCTTTTCTGGGGTAACATAAATGGTAGCATTGGTAAGTGCTACTAGGGTGTTTTCTGTCGTTTTTACTCCGGCATCTGTTGGAAAATAATCTTGCGAATGCAGAGATATTGACAACAAAAACAAGGAGTATAAGAGTAATTTTCTCATAAGTTTGATATTGTTATTTTGATTAGTTAGGATAAATCTAATTAGAACCAATTTGTAAATTGTTAAAAGAAATTAGTTTAACAAAATTTTAAGAAAATTAGGAACCTTCTAAAGACTCAAAATATATGACAAATAAATTGACTACATAGCTATAAGAAGCAATGCCTTTGTCTTGTTTGTTGGCTTTTAAATAGGCATTATACCCTTTTTTAACCAGTGGCTCAAACGGATTTTTGTAGGCCTGCCAAAATTGATAACTTTCATTAAAATCTTTTCGAACTCCTTTGTTTATAGTACTGCTAAGTTCTTGGGATAGCTTTCGATCTCGCTTTCTAAGTTCTGAGATACAATATCCAAAAGCCATTCTGTAACTCGCATATTTAAAATAGACATCGTCATGATAATTGGCAGCTAAAAAACCCACAAAATTTGCTTCATTTTCTGCAGCAAACCCTATTTGATGCGCCATTTCGTGACAAACCGTAGTTGGGTAGCCCGTTTTCGGAATTCGATCATTTACTTGGGCTTCACCAGTTAACGGATTTAGATAACCACCAGTGCCTATATAGGTTTGTAACAAACTCATTAAGGAACTTTTTATAGATTTGTGTTTGTATTTTAACTGCGGAAAATCTTTCTCTAGATGCGTATAACCCGAAATAGCCATCGCATACATTTCCTTCTGAGAATAGCTGTTTTTAACCTTGATAGTGTCATTTTTCGTGATTTTCAATTGATAATAATTCAGTTTATTAATGACGGTTTTGGTTACTTCTTGCAGTTGCACTGTGGTGTATTCCTTTTGTTGATATTGCAGGTTCTCAGCCAAAGGTTGCCTGTAGTAATTCAATCCCCAAAAAAGATAAAAACAAAAATAAATAACAGATAAAATTGCCGTAAAATGAAGGGTTTTAGGAAGCATTTTTTTAAACCTAGTTTTCAGCAATCGATAGGTAAAACGAATAAAAATAAGTAGGAGGAAAGCGATTAAAAGATCGCCTATAGAAAAAGGAAGCCATCCAAAGATAATTCTTAAAAAAGCAGCAATGGGTGGGTAGATTCCGTTGGAATAATACTGCTCTATAAACGAAGGATTTTTAGCTGCCAACTGTACCAAAACAACTTGTATTGGAAGAAAAATAGTTAGAAATAAATGTTTTTTATTGATTTTCATTCCGATAAAAATAACCTATTAAAATAGAAGTTGACTGGTTATTAACAACATAATAACAATTTAGTTTACAATAATTGTTTACAAATTTAAGTTTAGTTTTAGCAAATAGGAACGAAGTAAAAAGTACATTTGTAATCATGGAGAAAACGAAGGAAAGCGCAGTAAAAAAGACAGACAAGAGCAGGATCATTAGTCTTGAGAAAGGGAAGATTCCGCCACAGGCAGTAGAACTTGAAGAAGCTGTCTTGGGGGCAATGATGATTGATAAAAAAGGAATTGATGATGTAATTGATGTCTTAAGTGCAGATGCTTTCTATGACCAAAAACACAACGAAGTTTATGCGGTTATTTATGAGCTGTTTCAAAACTCGGAACCTATTGACCTTCTAACGGTTTCTAACCTGCTTAAGAAAAAAGGAAAATTAGAGTTTGTTGGTGGCGATTTATATTTGATTCGTTTGACGCAAAAAGTAGCTTCTTCTGCCCATATTGAATTCCATGCTAGAATTATACTTCAAAAATACATTCAACGTAAATTAATTTCTATTTCAAGTGAAATTATAGAAAATGCATATGATGAAAGTACAGACGTTTTCGAACTATTAGACGATGCAGAAGCAAAACTTTTTGAAGTTACCCAAGGGAATTTAAAAAAGAGCTCTGAAGACGCAGGTTCTCTTGTAAAACAAGCTTTGGCGAAAATTCAAGAAATAGGTAATTCTGAAGGGATGTCTGGTTTACAAACGGGTTTTACCAAATTAGATGCCTTAACCTCTGGTTGGCAGCCCTCCGATTTAGTGATTATAGCTGCCCGTCCTGGTATGGGAAAAACAGCTTTTGTGATTTCTATGGCAAAAAACATGGCAATCGATTTTGGCCATGGAGTTGCGGTCTTTTCGTTAGAGATGTCTTCTGTGCAGTTAATTACGCGGATGATTTCTTCCGAAACAGGTCTGACTTCAGAAAAACTAAGAAAAGGAAATTTAGAACCACATGAATGGGAACAATTAAATGTAAAGGTTAAGAAATTATCTGATGCACCCATTTTTATTGATGATACTCCGTCTCTTTCTGTATTTGATTTACGTGCAAAAGCAAGACGTTTGGTTTCGCAACACGGCGTAAAAATTATTGTAATTGATTATTTACAGTTAATGACTGCTGGCGGAAAATCAGGAGGAAATCGTGAACAAGAAATTTCTATGATTTCTAGAAACTTAAAAGCACTGGCAAAAGAATTAGAGGTACCCGTAATTGCGCTTTCACAATTATCACGTGCAGTAGAAACGCGTGGAGGAAGTAAAAGACCTTTACTATCAGATTTACGTGAATCTGGTGCCATTGAGCAAGATGCAGATATTGTATCGTTTATTTTTAGACCAGAATACTACGGTATGACAGAATGGGACGATGATGAACATACACCGTGTGAAGGCCAAGGAGAGTTTATTGTTGCAAAACATAGAAATGGTGGTTTGGATAATATTCGTTTGAAATTTACAGGGCATTTAGCTAAATTCTCAGATTTAGATGAAGGCTTTAGTTCAGAGTTTCAATCTTCGATGAATGCAGATTTTCCGGATGATGTTTTCCCAGACCAAAGAATTGAGCCGAAAGATGCTTTTGGTGATGATGTTCCTTTTTAAATACAAATGAATTTATTAAATTATAGAAATACACAATTGCTTCAAAGTAATTGTGTATTTTAGTTTTTACTTATGAAAAAACTCCTCTCAATACTTACATTTCTCTTCATTTCAAACTCAATTTGGGCTTCCTTTATATATGTGCCAATGAGCAATGACAATCAGAAAAATCATTTAAAAGCATACGGAATTGTCTATTTTGCTTTAGAGGTAGACATCAAATCGAAGTGGTTGTTAAATTATGATGGAGGTGCATTTTTAATAGAAAATAATAAAATTGTAGAAAAGGAATGCAAAATCCGTGGAGTTTCTTATCTGATAATTTCAGATGCGAAGGCGCAAATCATCTTACAAGAAATTGCGTCACCTTCTTCCAATCAAGATGCGGTAACATTAGAGAAAGCACCAAAAATAGCGGTATATTCCCCGAAAGATAAAATGCCTTGGGATGATGCTGTAACCATGGTTTTAACGTATGCTGAAATTCCGTTTGACGTGATTTACGACAAAGAAGTTTTAGAAGACAAGCTGTTAATCTATGAGTGGCTGCATTTACATCATGAAGACTTTACAGGACAATATGGGCGCTTTTACGGTTCTTTTAGAACGACACCTTGGTATATCGAAAGCAAGCAAAGATCCGAGAAATTAGCAACGGAATTGGGGTTTGACAAAGTATCGAAAGAAAAATTAGCAGTGGCTAAAAAGATTAGAGACTATGTAATTGGAGGTGGTTTTATGTTTGCCATGTGTTCTGCAACAGATAGTTTTGATATAGCTTTGTCTGCGGAAGAGGTAGATATTGCAGAAGCCATGTTTGATGGAGATGCAACAACGCCAAATTATCAAGCGCAGATCAACTATAATAAAACATTCGCTTTTAAAGATTATCAGCTCATTAGAAATCCTACTACCTATGAGTTTTCTTCAATAGATATGACAAGGAAGCGTAAAATTCCGAAAACATCAGACTATTTTTCTTTGGTAGCGTTTTCTGCAAAATGGGATCCTGTACCAACTATGTTGACACAGAATCATACCACCTTGGTAAAAGGTTTTATGGGGCAAACTACTTCTTTTGATAGAAGTACTATCAAAAGTAATGTGTTGGTTTTAGGAGAAAATAAAGTAAATAGAGAAGCGCGTTACATCCATGGCACCAAAGGAAAAGGAATGTTTACCTTTTATGGAGGCCACGATCCGGAAGATTATACCCATAGAATTGGCGATCCAAAAACAGAGTTAGATTTGCACCCAACTTCACCAGGTTACCGTTTAATATTGAATAATGTACTGTTTCCTGCAGCAAAGAAAAAGAAACAAAAGACGTAGTAATAACTCTGTTAATAAAACGAAAATAAATATATCAGAAAACAAATACAGAAGCATTCACTTTTGTATTTTTGCGAGTATATAATTAATATAACAAAATGCCAACAACACAAAAATTACAAGATTTTACACAACAAGTTCGTAGAGATATTTTAAGAATGGTACACAAGGTAAATTCTGGTCACCCAGGAGGTTCTTTAGGTTGTGCTGAATTTATTACTTGTTTATATCAAGAAGTAATGGAATATTCTACTGAATTTTCTATGGATGGAAACAACGAAGATGTATTCTTTTTATCAAACGGACACATTTCTCCTGTTTTTTACAGTGTTTTGGCACACAGCGGCTTTTTTCCTGTAGCAGAATTAGCAACGTTTAGGTTGTTAGACTCTAGACTACAAGGACATCCAACAACGCATGAAGGCTTGCCTGGAATTAGAATTGCTTCTGGTTCTTTGGGCCAAGGAATGTCTGTTGGTTTAGGAACTGCACAAGCTAAAAAATTAAACGGAGACGATAAAATCGTATATACTTTGCATGGTGATGGTGAGTTGCAAGAAGGGCAAAATTGGGAAGCAATTATGTATGCATCAGCAAAAAAGGTGGATAACATTATTGCTACGATTGATTTAAACGGAAAGCAAATTGATGGTGCTACAGATGATGTTTTACCAATGGGAAGCATTCGAGCAAAATTCGAAGCTTTTGGCTGGGATGTTTTAGATGTTGAAAAAGGAAACGACATAGCGGCAGTATTAGCTGGTTTGGCAAAAGCAAAATCATTAACAGGGAAAGGAAAACCCGTTTGTATTTTATTACATACAGAAATGGGTAACGGTGTAGATTTTATGATGCACACGCACGCTTGGCACGGAAAAGCACCAAGTGATGCTCAGTTAGAAAGTGCTTTAGCTCAAAATCCTGAAACTTTAGGAGATTACTAAAAAAAAATATTAAAAGATTAAAGTATTTAAAAAGAGTAATTCATTTAAAAATGAGTTCCTCTTTTTTTATGTTTTTATTTTGATTTCAAACGTAAAAATAAGGGTATATTTACAACTAAAGAGTCGAATTTGTTCCTCTTTTAATTTTTAATCTTTCAATAGTATATGAAAATAGGCATTGTATGTTATCCAACATTTGGTGGAAGTGGCGTAGTAGCTACAGAGTTAGGAATGTCTTTGGCAGAGAAAGGACATGAGGTTCATTTTATTACCTATAATCAGCCCGTTCGATTGGATTTCTTATCTCATAACTTGCATTTTCATCAAGTGGTAATAGAAGAGTATCCGCTGTTTGAATATCAGCCTTATGAATTAGCGCTTTCTACGAAAATGGTAGAAGTTGTTAGAAAACACGATTTAGAAGTTTTGCACGTTCACTATGCCATACCTCACGCGTATGCTGCATACATGGCAAAACAAATGTTAAGAGAGAAAGGGTTAGATGTAAAAGTTGTAACTACTTTGCACGGAACAGATATTACTTTGGTTGGTAGTCATCCAACCTATAAATCGGCAGTAGAGTTTAGTATTAATAATTCTGATGTCGTAACCGCTGTTTCTAACAATTTAAAGGAGACTACGAATAAGTTATTCAAGATTACAAAAGATATTAAAGTAATCTATAATTTTATTGATGTAGCAAAGTATGAGAATGCGCACAAAGAGGAATGTAAACGAATTGCATTGGCGCAACCACACGAAAAAATATTTACACATGTAAGTAATTTTAGACCTGTTAAAAGGGTAGAAGATGTGGTTAAAATTTTTAGCGAGGTAAGAAAAGAGATACCTGCCAAATTATTGATGATTGGTGAAGGACCTGAGCGTGCAAAAGCAGAAAAGTTGGTAAAAGAATTAAACATTGTAGAGGATGTTTTCTTTTTAGGAAATAGTACAGAGGTAGCTAAAATATTATGCTATTCAGATGTTTTCCTATTGCCTTCTCAAACAGAGAGTTTTGGTTTGGCTGCTTTGGAAGCAATGGCTGCAGGAACTGCTGTAATATCAACAAATACAGGTGGTTTGCCAGAGGTTAATATTCATGGGGAAACTGGGTATTTAAGTAATTTAGGTGATGTTGCAGACATGGCAAAAAATGCAATTTCAATCGTAAAAGACGCTGCTGTTTTAGAAAAATTTAAGCAAAATGCTAAAGATCATACCAAGCAATTTTCTTTAGAAAGTATTTTGCCGGTGTACGAAGAAATTTATAAATCTTGTTATAAAATTACGGCATCATAGAAATGCTCAAATACAAAGCTTGAACCTTTATATTATTTACTTTTCAGTTATTTTATATTCTAAAAAAAACTACCAAATAAAAGGATGATTTTATTTGGTAGTTGTGTTAAGTCTTTCTAAAACCTTCTTAGAAATAATAATCATAAGGTTTTGAGAAGGAAGGGCATTCAATATTTTTTTAAAATGGTAGTTATGATTAAAAACTGCCTGGGGGAAAACTCAAAACATCTGACATTCTTATATTTTTAAGAATGCATAGGAATGTTTATTAAAAATATGACACAAAATATAAATTAGGTCACTTATTTTTTTATCTTTCAGATTCTAAATAAATCAAATAATTAATGAAGAAATTAGCACTACACTGGAAAATTTTATTGGGAATGGTACTTGGTATCCTTTTTGGATTTATCATGAATACTGTTGATGGTGGAAAGGACTTTGTCATCGATTGGATCAAACCATTCGGAACCATATTTATCAACCTTTTAAAGTTAATTGCAGTGCCTTTAATATTGGCTTCATTAATTAAAGGAATATCAGACTTAAAAGATATTTCTAAAATTAAGAAAATGGGTTTAAGAACCATTATGATTTATGTTGGTACTACTTTAGTTGCCATTTTTATTGGTTTAGCCATTGTAAATATTGTAAAACCTGGAGCTGGAATGTCTGCAGATACAATTGAGAAAATTAAAGCAAAATATGAAACAGATATAGGGGTTACAGATAAATTAGTAAAAGCTTCTGCTCAAAAAGACGCAGGTCCGTTGCAAGCTTTGGTAGATATTTTTCCAAGTAATATTTTTCAGTCTTTTGTCGATGCAAGTATGCTTCAAATTATCTTTTTTGCAATGTTTGTAGGTATTTCCCTATTATTAATTCCAGAGAAAAAAGCAAAACCATTGGTAGACTTTTTTGATTCTTTGAATGAAATGGTCATGAAAATGGTGGATTTAATTATGCTTTTTGCACCGTATGCCGTTTTTGCATTGTTAGCAAACGTCATTATAGCCTTTGATGATATTGAGATTCTCTTAAAGTTATTAGTTTATGCGCTCTGTGTAGTTGGTGGGTTATTATTAATGATTGGTTTCTATCTAATTTTGGTGAGTGTATATACTAAAAAATCACCTTTGTGGTTTTTAAAGCAAATTAGTCCGGCACAACTATTGGCATTCTCTACAAGTTCTAGTGCAGCAACACTGCCAGTAACAATGGAAAGAGTAGAAGAACATTTAGGGGTAGATAAAGAAGTTTCCGGATTTGTTTTGCCAGTAGGTGCAACTATTAATATGGATGGTACAAGTTTATACCAAGCAATTGCTGCGGTATTTATAATGCAAGTAATATGGCCAGAAGGACTTACTTTTTCAAATCAATTAGTAATTGTGTTAACAGCATTATTAGCTTCTATTGGTTCAGCTGCTGTGCCAAGTGCAGGTATGGTTATGTTGGTAATTGTATTAGAATCTGTTGGATTTCCAGAAGAATTATTACCCATTGGATTGGCATTAATTTTTGCTGTAGACAGGCCTTTAGATATGATGAGAACTACCGTAAATGTAACTGGAGATGCTACCGTTTCTATGATGGTTGCTAAATCTTTAGGAAAATTGAGAGACAAACCTGAAGAGAAAAACTGGGATGACAATTATGACAAAGTGAAGTAATTGTTACTTTGCAGTTGAAGTGTACAGTAGCAGTGGCAGTTTTCAGTGTTAAATGTTTTTAAAGAGTGTAAGTAAGAGCAATTAAACTATTTGATTGTTTTCATTTCAATATTCAGTAATATTTCATTTTTTTAATAAATGCAAGGTTTCGCCTTTAAAAAGTCTCTTTGAACATGTCTTTAAAACTAAATAAACCGTTAGTTTCTGTAGATTGGTTGTACACAAATTTAAAGAATGAGAAACTCATTATTTTAGATTGTACAATTCGTAAAGTAACTTCGATGGATTTAATTCCTGATGAAAAGACCCAAATTAAAGGCGCTCTTTTTTTTGATATAGAAAATACTTTTTCTGATACGCAATCAGCATTTCCAAATACGGTTTTATCCCCAGAGGCATTTGAAGAAAAGGCACAAGAGTTGGGAATATGTCAGGACGCTATTGTTATATGTTGTGACGATTTAGGAACCTATGCTTCGCCAAGAGTTTGGTGGATGTTTATGTTAATGGGGTTTAAAAATATTGCGGTTTTAGATGGTGGTTTTCCTGCATGGAAAGCAGCAGGATTTCCTGTTGAAACTTCAAAAAAGCGTCAATTAAAAAGAGGTAATTTTAAAACAATACACCAGCCTGAAAAATTAAAGTATACGCAAGACGTTGTGAAAGCTTTAGATAATACTGATGTTTTAATTATAGATGCACGTTCTGAGGGAAGATTTAATGGCATAGCACCAGAACCAAGAAAAGATTTAAAAAGCGGACATATGCCCAATGCTATAAGTTTGCCATTTGGGGAAGTTCAGCAAAATGGAAAAATGAAATCTACTGCTGAGCTCATACATATTTTTAATAATTTCAAAAAGCATAAAGAAATCATTTTTACCTGTGGTTCAGGAATTACCGCAGCTATTTTAAATTTAGGTGCAACCATTGCAGAGGTAGAACATACTGCTGTATATGATGGTTCTTGGACGGAATGGGCTAGTACAAAAGGGACTTCAATTGTACCTTAATTTTAGCTGTTTTTTCCTACAAGGCTTATAGAGCCTTGTAGGTCTTCATAAAGACACCTGCAAAATTTTAAAATCTTGCAGGTATAGCTTCATAGTAAAAAATAAATTTTAATGATGCTTACTCCTTTTCTGGACTTGCGTCAATGGCTTCAATCATTTCAATAGCTGCTGCTCTTGGAGGATACTTTTTTGAAACCAAATAACCTACTAGCATTGCAACTAAAAATGAGGGAGCAAGTACATTAAGAGCCACAAAATATTCTCCAATAACGGGCAACTCTTGAAACACGAAATTGAAGAGTATTACTGCTACAAATCCTGAAATCATAGAGGCAATAGCTCCTTTTTCAGAGTATCCTTTCCAGAAAAGAGAGAGAATAATTACCGGACAAAAAGTGGCTGCAATGCCAGACCAACCAAATAAAATCACCCAAAATATTTGCCTATCTGGAGATACATAATTCATAATCATAGCAATGATTAAGGCTGTAAAAGCCATGATAACCGTAGAAATTCTAGAAATCTTTGTCAGGCTCTCATCTTTTATATTGGGTCTAAATATTTTCTGATAAAAATCTCTTGTAATTGCACTTGAAGCTAATATTAATAAAGAATCTATGGTAGACATTATTGCCGATAAAACAATGGCAACAAAAATGGCCACTAAAATTGTAGGTAAAAACGCTTCTGTAATCATACTCAATACATTTTCGCCGCTATTCCCTAATATAGCTTCAGGATCTTGTCCTTCTTTTGTGAAATAAATACGTGCAAGAATTCCTATGGTTACAGCTGCGGCATCCGTTAATAAGGTAAAAGCAGTTGCTACCCATTTACCTTTGTCTATTTCTTTTTCATTTTTTATAGACATAAATCGCACATACACTTGTGGTGATCCAAGAAAACCCAAACCAATCATAGAAAATCCTAGAATTGTAAAAAGATTCATATAACCGTCTGAACTTCTTCCCATTATTTGCGTTAACGTTGGGTCTATTGCGTCTAAACCAGCCGTTACTCCTGCACCATGATCCATAGAGAACCAAACAACTATTGGCAACAATACCAAGCCTAAAAACATAAGTAATCCTTGAAATAAATCAGACCATACGGCAGCTACAAAACCACCAATAAAAATATAGGCAAGTACAATTATAAACCCTATTAAAGCACCTATTTTGTAGTCAATTCCTAACATCGATTTAAAGGCAACACCTGTTACGTCTATTTGTGATGCTACATAAATAACAATAAAAACGACAAGAATAGAAGCGGCTACAATTCTGAGTGTGTGGGTAGATGTTTTAAAATGACTCTGTAAATAATCTGGAATTGTAATGGCACCATAAGCATCAGATCTTTTTTTGAACCGTTTCGCCATAAATTGCCAAGAAACAAAAACACCAAGTAATTCTCCAATAACAACCCAATATGCAGAGTAACCTGCCATTGCGCCCATTCCCGTTAGTCCAATTAGTAACCAACCAGATTCTCCTGTGGCTCTTGCAGAAAAAGCAACTGCCCAAAAACCCATTTTTTTCCCTCCAACATAATAATCGCTCATACTCTTAATACGACGAGAAGCTAAAATTCCTATTAAAAATAAAACTCCAACATACACTGCCAATACGGCAATTTTAATCGTAAAATTTTCGTCTTGCATTGTGTTCTATATTTAAGTTTTATTTTGAATTAAATGATGTGTGAAAATGGATGAGATGGTAATTAACTGTGTTTTTAGCCATCCGAAAAGTAGTCAAAATTATATAATTTATGATGATTTTAGGTTTAAATCGTATGAAAAACACCTTAAAATAGAATTAAAAAGTATAAAAATCACTATATTTGAAAATTGAGTATATTCAAAAAGAAAGTTAAAAATACAGAGTTGAACTTAGAGATTAACTTTAAAATAAGGCTTTAAACAAAAAAAATAGCAATATATTATTTTGAATTCTAACGAAAACAAGACGACAGCACTTCATAATATAAATGAGTTAATTACTGCACTAGCAGAAGGAGAGAGGACGACCTACAACCACATAATTCATTCTTTACAATTAAAAGTAACTGCTTTTGAAAAATATGCTTTTTGGTCTAACGAATGTTATACTAGAAACTGCATTGTAGATACTGAAAAATTTGAATTGATTTTAATTTGCTGGTGTAAAGGGCATCGAACCGCCATCCATGATCATGGAGGAGAAGAGTGTTGGGTAAAAGTTATTGAAGGAGAATTTAGTGAAACTATTTATAAGAAAGATGAATCGGGTGGATTAAGTCTTGTGAAATCTACTATTTCTAAAGCGAATGACATCACCTATATGAAAGACTTTATGGGATTTCATCGTTTAGAAAATATCGCAAAAAAAAGAAGCATGTCACTTCATTTGTATGCCAAACCAATTCGAAACTGTAATATTTTTAACGAAGCTTCAAAAACGTTTGAAAACAAGGAGTTAGATTATGATACTACTGCATAATTATTAATAAAAATTAAAAGTAAAGAAAAAATATGTCTAAGAAGATGAGGAGTGACTTGGCGCTATTTAATGAGTTAGTTGAGGTTTTAATTACCGAAGAAGTCGCAAATCCGGTTGCAGAAAGGATTGTTTCAAATGAGTTGTTTGATACCATTGATCTTTCCTTAAATGACGGGGCAATGATAGATGATGAGTTCAAAGCGTTGCTTAGTAAGGTATTGGTTTCAACTCCAAAAACAGCAACAAATTTATTTTTCAATCAGCTTTTCGGAGGCAGACAAAGCAAAGCGATTTTAGGAGATTTATTGGCTGTTATGCTAAATAATAGCATGTATACTTATAAAGTTGCAGGACCTCAAGTAGGTATCGAACAAGAAATTATTAGACAATCTTGTGACTTAATTGGCTATGGTGCTAAGAGTAACGGTACATTTCCAACGGGTGGTTCTATGAGTAACTACATGGGTTTAATTATGGGGCGTGATGCAAAAGATCCGCTTTGTAAGTTAAACGGAATGTCTAAACCGTTAATTATTTATACTTCGGAAGAGTGCCATTATTCAAATGCTAAAAATGCAAGTTTTGCAGGAATCGGAAAAAATAACATTCGATATATAAAGGCAGATGCAGTTGGAAGAATGCTTCCAGAAGATTTAGAAGCGCAAATAAAAGAGGATATAAAAAACGGAGCAATTCCAACATATGTAAATGCTACTGCAGGAACAACGGTTTTAGGTGCTTTTGATCCTTTAGATACAATTGCAGACATTACAGAAAAGTATAATATTTGGTTGCATGTAGATGGTGCATATTGCGGAAGCGTAATTTTTAGTGAGAAATACAAACACTTGGTGAAGGGGGTAGAAAGGTCTAATTCTTTTAGTTACAACGCACATAAAATGCTGGGTACACCATTAACGTGTTCTATTATTCTAGTGAACGATAAAAAATATTTGCATGATTCTTTTAGTAATGATGCCGATTATTTATACCAAACAGATGGAGATGATTTTAATTTGGGAAAAACTTCTTTTCAGTGCGGAAGAAGAAATGATGCATTAAAATTTTGGACGCTCTGGAAATCGATAGGTACAAAAGGTTTAGAGCAGATTGTAGATCAACAATTTGATTTGGCAAATGTTGCTTTAGACTATATTAGAAGCAATTCTGATTATACTTTGTATAGTTTTGATGATTCTATTTCTGTTTGTTTCAATTATAAAAACATAGATCCAACCGCTCTTTGTACTGCTTTGTATGAACATCAAATTACAGTGGTAGGTTTTGGTTCTTTTGAGGAAGATACCTTTATTAGATTGGTAACAATTAATGCCAATAACGAAAAAGTAGATATTTTAAATTTCTTTAAAGTTTTAGAGGATTTTGCTGATAAAACGCCAAATCTAGCACAGTTAGCCGTGTTAAGTGTTTAAAATTACTTTATAAAATTAAATAAAAACGTCACTTTTAAGTGGCGTTTTTTGTTTTTAAACGTTTTACCTTTGCAACATGAGTGATTTTAATGAATTTTTTGAAGCCCTGCAGCAAAGCGTTGCTAACGACAATTTTGTAAAACTAACCATTAGTAAACCCATCAAAAAAAGTGAAGGGCTCTTAAATGTATATGTCCGGTTTTTTGAAGTTGATGGCAAACATGTTTTTGAATTCAAATACCGTCACATAACTGAAAATATAATTAAAAAATTATCCTTAATTGCAGCTAAAATCGAATTAGAAAAACTGCTTTTGAATACTTTTAGAACAGGAACCTTATTTACTTTAAATTTTGATTTATTGGTTATGGTTTCTAAAAAGAAGCTAGTTTCTTGCAGAGACACTGCACCTAGTTTTAGAAATAAATTACCCGAAATACCTCGAGAAACTTAACAGTACATCTTTATTTTTCACTGTTTCATTTTTAGTTTGGTTGGTTCACAGGCTTTTTTTTTAGTAAAAACCTATTTTGTTCGTATCCTTTATAAAGAGTATATTTGGGTAAAATGAATCAAAAATGAAAAGAATAATACCACTATTTTTTCTAGCATTATTATTGATGCCTGGGTTTTTACAGAGTCAAAATCTGACTAAAAACAAAAAACAATTATTACAATCTATTGAAAAACACGAAGCCAATTTAATTGAGATTAGTGATAAAATCTGGAACTTAGCAGAAACTGCATTTGAAGAAACTGCGTCTGCTAAAATTTTAGCAGATTATGCAGAAGAACAAGGTTTTACAGTAGCAAGAGGCGTGGCAGGAATGCCCACTGCTTTTGTAGCAACGTATGGTTCTGGAAAACCTGTAATTAGTGTTTTAGGTGAGTTTGATGCTTTGCCTGGGATTTCGCAAAAAGCATCACCCACCAAATCTCCTTTAGTTGAGGGTGCAGCAGGACACGGTTGTGGTCATAATTTATTTGGTGCTGGTAGTTTAGGAGCAGCAATTGCAATTAAAGAATTAATAGCACAAGGAAGAATCAAAGGAACCATAAAATTTTTGGGAACGCCTAGTGAAGAAAAGTTTTTTGGTAAAATATGGATGGTAAGAGCTGGTTTGTGGGATGATGTAGATGTAAATATTAGCTGGCATCCAGGAGCAAGTACAATAGCAGATGTGCAAAGTTCTTTGGCATTAATCGATTTTAAAATTGAGTTCTTCGGACAAGCAGCGCATGCTTCTATGGATCCATGGAACGGAAGAAGTGCCTCAGATGCTTTAGAATTATATACCACAGGAATTAACTATTATAGAGAGCATGTAAAACCAACGGTTAGAATGCATTACCACATACAAGATGGTGGCCAGGTAGTAAATGTAGTGCCAGACTATGCTAGGTTGTGGATGCGCGTTAGAGATACTAAACGAGCAGGAATGATGCCTGTTTACGAGCAAGCGGTGAAAATGGCAGAAGGTGCTGCAATTATGGCAAATGTAGAATATAAAGTTTCTTTAATTTCTGGAATTTATGAAGTTTTAGTAAATAGAGAAGGAGGAAAAATTATGCAAAGTAATCTTGAACTTTTAGGACCTATACAATATACAGATGCTGAAATTATTTTTGGAAAAAAAATACAAGAAGTTACTAAAAAGCTACAAGTAGGAATGGATAGTGAGATTAAACCATTAGAATTTACAAAAGAACATCCAGGAGGAGGCTCTACAGATGTAGGTGATGTAAGTTGGAATGTTGCAAATATAAATTTAGCAGTAACAACAGCACCAAAAGATACTCCTTGGCATTCTTGGGCAGTAGTTGCCTGTGGCGGAATGAGTATTGGGCATAAAGGGATGATTTACGCTTCGAAAGCAATGTCCATGACCATGCTAGATCTTTTTGAAAATCCGGAATTAGTAGCTAAAGTAAAAGCAGAATATCTAGAACGCAAAGGAGATGAAGTCTACAAAGCTATTATTCCTAATGGACCACCACCAATACCAATGCAAAAAAAGTAAGTTGATACCTGTTTTTTTA